>JAESQE010000060.1 GCA_016765335.1 Planctomycetaceae bacterium | reverse complement strand
GGCAGCTGTCAGTTCGAAGCATTCTTTTCCTGAAGTCCCTATTTCCTGGTTGTAGCCCATTTGGCTCACTGCGGTTGAAATTCTTCGACCGCGATCAGTGTTCGGATCAATGACCAAAACCTTTTGTGAGCCATCATCGTTCAACGCCTGGGTCAATATTTCTACGACTCTGGATGCAAAGCGAAAACTGGTTTCCGGTTCGAGTTGCAAAATACCAACCGCAGCTGCAAATTGGATGCGACGACTCGGATGATTCAAGCCTTGAATGAAGGTTGAGGATTTCGTTTGAGACGATTTCAGTAAATTATCATTGCCAACCAAAGAGATGGCTGCCATTGCTGATTCTGCTGCACGAATTTGTCCAGCTTTTAATGAAATCTCTACCGAGCTAGACAGTACGGGCAGACCGGAAGCAAGAGCTAGGTTAAACGCAGTCCCAGGACCGGTTGGCATCGATTCTTTCCAACCTGCACGATAAGCCGCGTCCGCAAGAACAGCACTGAGGAACAAGGCTTGAACCTTTTCATTTTCTCCAGGCATTCCCAAAGACTGCTGAGAGTATTTCAAAGCTGAATCTAAACTTGCAGCAGCTGGGGTAACCGAAGTCGGAAGCACGGTTTGCTGTGCAGCATTCCACTTCCACAGCGTAACGCGTCCCTGATCATCCTTTTCCCAAACTCTTTGGTTGCCCAGATATTGCAGAGCAGCAGACTGAATACGATCCTGTGCCCCAAAAGAGGAGACATATTTAATTTTCTCTGCTGACCCAAAAAGAATCCTTGCCAAAGCTATCTGTGCAGAAACTCGTACTGAAGGAAGTTCATCTTCACTGAATGCGTGGTACCACAAAGGATCGATCATTTCGGGATTTGCCAAAAACCCAATCACTTCCAGCACACTGGATTGCAGCATCGGTTCAGCAGAACCGAGCGTACCAAACAGGGCAGGCAGCACCGGTTCGCCCATTTTCGTCATGATGTAAACCAGACGATCTCGATCCTGGTTGCTTTCTGGATTTCCCAGGTGCTGAACCAATCGAGGCATTGCTGCGATCCCGATATTTCGTAGTTCCAGAATCGCCAATTCCCGTTCGCGAGGCGATTTATCTAAGTCGGCTAAAATGCGATCAATCCGTGCAGGATTGGTTGCATTTCTGCGAGAAGCTTCCGTTACCTGCGTTAATAACGTTTTTGATTCCGGGAGCAACTCTTCCGTTCTTGCAAGCTGAAACAGCTCAACCGTTCCGAATTGATCCCGGATTGCGAGCAACTCTTCGTCGGTAAGTTTCTTCTCGACAAGCTTTTTCAGGTACCGTTTTGCTAGATCGAAACGACCTAGATCCGCCATCAGACTGGCTGATTCGAACAGCTCGATTGACGAATCTGGTTCGACAGCCAAAGGGGAATCTGCTGAATCACCTTTAGCGGCAGATTTATCTTGAGCTTGTAATAAAAGAAATGCGTTCGTAGAACATACGACGATTCCCACTGCGATCCACTTGGTCCACGGTCTCGACATGTTGTCGACTCCGAATCAGTTGGTCCAGATTTCTAACACTTCCTCACTTAAGCTTTCCTTGCTCAAACGCAGTCGTGCAGAAGTCTGGCGATTGCCATTATTGTTGTATTAATACAAATTATTCAGTCGGAAACGATTCCGGTTTGCTGCTCAAAAACAGAAAATAAATCGTAAAGTGTTCTTCCATCCTGTTATTTCAGTCTGAAGATTAACACCGGCAAATACAAGATCCTATTTGGAGAATCAGTTTGCAGGTTAAGAATCTTTATCACCTCATCTTTATCACCTCATATTGATCACCTCATATTGATCACCTCATATTGATTAATTCGTTTGAGGTTGTGGTGACTTAACAGGCTCAGTTTATTCACAGAATTAAACGTAGGTTATTTCTGGAGAAATAGACCCTTTGGGATTCTATCGAGCATTCCAGCAAGCCTCTTGAGAGTCAACCGGGGTTTCTGTGTCCTAAAAAGTGTTAAAAGGAAAACAATTCTTGCAATCATTATTACCTGCATAACCGGACCACTTGAAATCAATGCTTCGGGTAGGCTTACAATATATATTTCCAAAGAGGCCGGTTCTTCCAAAGAAGATGTAACCTGTTGCTACACAATAGGTTACGTTTCTTTATGTTGATGGGGGTTGGAAACTTATCACAAAGAAGTTAGAATTGTGCACCCGACGGCTTTTCTCTATGAACCTTCACCGATATAGTGTGTCTCCCGGCATAGTTGTGGACCAGGAATCTGTCACCGTTGGTGCAGTAACTACAACGCAAGTCAGGGTTTAGAGTCAATTCCATCAACGGATATTGATCTCTTCTATAACGCGGGGTGGAGCAGCCTGGTAGCTCGCGAGGCTCATAACCTCGAGGTCGTCGGTTCAAATCCGGCCCCCGCCATTTGAACCTTTGGTTCAATAAGATTCTAAACCCCACAGTTGCAACTTTTGCGACCGTGGGGTTTTTTCATGCGCTGATGGAGAGACATTGCCAACACGGCGAACTTACTCCCATTACAATAAGACGTTCTGGCTTGAGGATTGAACTTTGCGGTTCGTTCATGAATCGATCATAGTCTTATTGTCCCGGTGCGATTTGGCGTATTCGCATTTTGCGGTTGAAAATTTCGGGATCGAATGGATCGTAGGCCTGATCATTACGGGCAGATTCAAGTTTTGATGAGTCGTTTTTTTGTGCTGGGGTTAACTCGGCTGGTTGAAGTGGTGAGTTGAACCCCGCTTGTTGAATTTGTCCGCTTGGCTGTAGTGACTGTTCTTCATGCCCGACCAGTTCTGCAAACGATTTCTTTTGTTCTTCGCGTTGTTCCTGAAGGTATAAGCCGGTTCGCAAGGTCCAGTTTTGTAGTATCCGTCTCTGTTTTTCTGCGCGTGATCCGATGAAGACGTTTGTGTTTCGTTTTCCGTGGTGTCCGTTGAGCTTCGTGATGAGCGGACTTTTGTCTGGGCGTTTTACGTCAATTTGCTCAAGGACAGCTTGTAGGTTTCGAGCAGTGAGATGACGTGTATTGCCCTTCATGTTCCATCTGGGGTGCAGTCGAAATTCGTGAGCAACCGAAGTTCCATGGCACGACGAATTGCTACAGCTATTAATCAGTAAGGGATGGATCGTTGCTGCAAATTCCTTAGTCAGTTGAGGATTGAGTCCTGCAAGTGGTTGTCCTTTTTTGAATTCGCGATCAATCATGATTTGGTCGTATGTTTTCTTTTTGTTTTGATCAACAAATTCAGAGTCTTTCGGTATACGGGAATCAAAATGTCTAAGTAGTCGCTTGGCCTGTTGATTGTTGGACTGCAAATTCAATGCAGATTTTATCTCTCGCTCTGCTTCTGCAAAAAGTTCTTGCTGAAACGCCCATTGCCCCAAACGGACGTGCTGGCCAGCTGTGGGACGGGTCATCGCGTCACGCTGCTTGCGGTACGCTTCTTCCAAGGAACGAGCTTCACAGATTATTGTGGAAAAAGGATACGTGACAACTCCGCTGGAAAGTTCGACAACATAGCCACTTGCAATTACCGTAATATTCCCACGGACCACTTTGCCATTTGTCGTGACTAGTAATCCCTTGCCATATTTTATGTCTTGGGCAGAGGAGGTGAACGTCACTCCTGTGACTACCATTCCAATCAGAAGGAGCATTGCGGATGCGAATTTGATATTAAATAAAGAAAGCTGCATGATCGTTTTCTCGCAAAAGAGAAACATCAAAGGGAAGGGAACCTGGAAAGGGGCCGAACCATATCCGAGAATTGGGAAAACTGTCAACGGCAACAGGAAGGTGGTCAGAGATTCCCTGCCTGCGTTATTCAGGCTGGGGGTTCTGATTAATTTGAAACACTTTTTGCAGGCGATCCAGGTATTTATGTGTCACGTCTTCAGAAACCTGATCGCCTTCGGGCTGCCAATGGAAGGCAATTTGGCTGACATCTCCATTAACAACAATATTAGAAAGTTCCATCGCCAGCGGAGCATACCAACCCTTGCCTTTGGGGCGTTTCTTTAGGCACATATACCGTACAAGCATTAAATCGCTGGCCCGTAGATAAATTCGAATCCGTTCAGGAGCTGCCCCTGCAAATATTTGAGCAGAAAGACTGTCTTCGAACTTTTTCTGATCCAAAGGGACTTTCCACTCTCCTTGCAGTACATAGTGCGGGATATCTTGTATGGCGACCCGTTTAATAAGCGTAAAGTCCATTTCGGCTTCTATTGCAGCAAGTAGTCCGGGAATTCCAGATGCAAACTCTCTGGCAAAACGAGGATCTTGAAGGGAAACATTTTCGGTTTGCGCAAAATCGTATAACCGTTGAAGATCGATTCGTTCGATTTGCACCTCTTCTGTAGGAGGTGCTTCTTCGTGATTGGCTGGGCGAATCTGCTGAAGGTTTTTCAGTTCGCGGACGATCCAGGAAACCTGACCATTAGAAACTTGCAGCAACCGTCCCTGGATTCCCTGGATATTCATATTAATTTCAAGACGACTTCGCAAATCGGAAGTTTGAGCATACGTGCCTGTTGCTCGATAACTTGTTTCAGGCGTTTGTATGATTTGCAATATATCAGCCGTGAACGCAGAGTTCTGTCCTTGCATCATCAAGCGGGCCTGCTGAATCAAATCATTCCCGTTTTTTCCCCCGGCTATCGACGAAGAAGCAGGTGAATTGGCACTCGTTACAGGGTCTGTTGCCTGCTTGGCTGCAATTTTACTGCTCAACTTCAAAAGTTCTTGAAAATTCTTTGGATACGTAAAAGCCCAACATCCTAAGCCAAGTAGGACTAAAACAACCAGAAAACCGGGGAATGTTAAGTTAGGCAGTTATTTCATGTTCTCTTGAAAATACCGAATTTTCCAAAGAATCCAAAGATAACGGGCCTGAACGACCGACATATAAGTTACGGGGAGTCATTTCTTCCCACACAGCGTGACTGTACACGCAAACCTACAAAGCACCGCACAGTTTCAAGTGAACGACACGGTGCGGAAGTGTAAGAGAGAATTAAGATTCAAGTCGATGTCAATCTCTCGATGTTTGGTCAATGAACCACGAAGCCGTAATTAATTACCAGGCATCACTTGATGCAAGTCTCTGGTCGAATCACAAAAAAGGACGAAAGATGAAGTATTATTTCCTGGCCTTAGGCACACTGGTCGTCGTGTGTGTCGGCTGCGCCGTGGATGGCCAGCAGGTGATCGATAAAGGCGAATATCACGCACCTCCTGCTGCAATGATGCAGCGACCGGGCCCAATGGTTGGATTGCCCTATCCGGCTATCATGCCTCCGATGGCTCCCGCCCCTGTACCAGTCATTCCCAGAACTTCGCAGATTCGATTTGTCGGACCTGAAGGTATGATGGTTGGTTGGCAAGTTGGTCAAGGCTTTGCCGAGAACCAAAAAATGGCTCCGGGCCGACACAATTTCCTGCAAGGTGCAACCTACCGCCTCAAGGCAACCAGTATTCCTGGTCGCGAAGGCTTGGTGTTGTATCCAACGCTTCAGGTTTACCCAGCACACCCTACGACAGATGCTTATCTGACACATAATAGTGTGCCACTACAAATTACTGACGAAGACCTCGATCAAATCGAAACCAACAACTTCGTTACCAAAGTCATTTATCTGCCAGAACCGAAGTTCCAGGAACTAGCCATCGCAGGTGTTGAAACACTCGTTTCCACCCGGCTCAATCCAGGAGTCGATCCTGTCAGTGAAGCGGATCGACGCGGTACAATTATGGCCGTACTTCGAATCGGTAACATGGATCTGGAAATGCCAGGCAGAAACGGCAACATCAACACAGTCTCTTATATTCAAGCTGATGGAGCTTTGGGACAGTATGTTGAACCAATGCCAATTGGACTAGCTGGAACCAGCTCTGGTGTGCCGGCTAGCTCCATGGTAATGGGTGGCCCTTCTTATCCTGGTGGTGCCCCTTACAATCCAGTCTCTGGAGTTGGCGGAGTGCCAGCTTGGGGAATGCCACAAACTGCTACACCAATCGGCTTGGTCGGACCTCCGCACCTTCCGTATGGCGGACCAGCCGGGTTGAAAAGACACATCATTCGGAACAACACCCGTGTAGACATGGGAAGACCAGTTGATCAATTCACAGCTGTTGTGCGACACGAACCAGGTATTCGTATGCCACATCCTGTGCGACACATGGAGTACACCGAGAAGCATCCGGTTTACGGACCGAATGATCTTTCTGAACCAGCTTGGAATGTAGGACCGGGCGGATATGGCCCTCCTCCTGGAATGCCACAGCGATAAGCGAACAGAATCAAAACCGTTTGACTGTATCAATTCCGATGCGGTCAAACGGTCTTTTTTAGGTTCTACAAATAACTAACGGGAGCCTCTATTAATTCAAAAGACATTACGAGCGGAGGGTAGACATTCTTGTCTGCCTTGAATTGAGACATGCTCAAACGACACACAGACAGGAATGTCTGTGCCCCATTTGTGGTGTTCCTTTTGAATTAATAGAGATTCCTTTACGACAATACCCTTCGAAGTCCTTTCCCACTTGTTCATCACGAACATATTACATCATCCATAATTCTTTGGATTGATGTTTCCCTTCCTTCGCCTCATTTCATCCTTGCAGGCAATCATGAAAACTACCATTCTTCTGGTGCTTTTAGGCGCCTGTTACATTCTGACCTCAGCATCCCTTGTTGAAGCTCAACCACAATTCAGCGGCCAACCGCCTTATCAACCATTGAATCAAGCAACGCCTCCCGGTGTCGCTGGGCAATGGGCTGGCGCATTGGGTCGAGCGGACATGATCTACTATCAGCCGGTGCTCATTAAGCTACCAGGCGGAGGCAAGGTCACGGTCACGCATCATCTAACAGGCCAAAAACATGAGATGAAAGCTCCTGCACAAGCAGGGTTTCTTGTCGGGCCACTTTATCGCTTTCGAATTTCGAATATCCCAGAGTTTCCGGGAGTCGAGCTGTATCCGTCTATCGAATTGATTGATCGTTTGCATCCTCCTGCTGGCTTGAAACAAAAATACCCAGTGCCTATTGAAATCACAGAAGCTGATATTGCTGCTGCAATGAATGACTTACTGGTGACCAAAGTTATTTATTTGGAACAGCCCGATTTGGCGATCCCCAGAGCACAACAGGCAAGCATTCATGAAGAGCGAATTCCTCAATCCAAAAACTTAATAACCGAGGCTGATTTACGTGGTCGACCAGTTGTGATTCTTCGTTTGGGCGGGCGAATCCCCAGCCCCGTTGAATTGCTAGGCAACCCGTTAAACCCCCCGGCACCTATCGAAATCAATCGTTAATCATTCGAACAGGCAAGCCAGGCATTACGTTTAGTATGCCTGAATTAAAACCCCTTCAATTCTGACTACAGGTATCTGATATGCTGAATCACATTTCGCATTACGAAGCCCTCATTCATCGAGTCACTAAGTTGCCCTTGCGTATCGGATTTGGGCTGCTGTTGTGTGCCAACTTTTCGTGCACATCAACAAATTCCGTTGCCCGCAGAGATTCTCTCAACCGGGAACAACAAGGTCCGATGGCTGGATCCAGCCCGTTGGTAACACAGGGCAATCATCGATTGCTAGAACAAAAAGGAGATCCGCTGGGTTCCACTGTGATAGCACAACGACCCGGAGAATGGCCAGCTGTTCCTGAACAAAGAGTCGGTTTTGCCCCACCACAATACGCACAACCTCAAACAGCAGCATTGCAGCAACAGTTGCCTCCTGGAGGATACCGCCAGCCCATTGGTCAGCAACAACCCTGGACGCAGCCGATGGCTCGTATCACTTCACCACCTGCACAAAACAAAGTTGCCCAGGTGAGTCACCAACAAATTCAAGCAAGCAACAGCCTGCCACAAATCACAACTAGTACGTCTGGGCAATCGGTCGTAAAAACTCCTGCTTACCCTCGACTTCCGTTGAATCAGGTGAGCTCAACTTCGCCGATCAGAATCCAGCCGGGGCATGCAAGCGGGCCTGTGTTTTATCCCGATGAATACCTCAGTGATGGCGGAGATCGAAACTTGCCCGTGCATTATTCTCCGGGTTACAGGCAAGGTTTTGACACGCAAGATACCATTGTTGAATACAAGGATAATCAAGGGAAACAGCATGTCCGGAAATCGAACGAAACTCACGTTTATGCACCACGATTTGCAGCTGTCACAACCACAGCTGGCATCTCAGAAAGTTTAAGCGTGGATCGTGCCTTGGGGGCCTACGAAACAGTCAATGGCCTGGCGATGAATACTCGCATCAAACCAAACATCGAACAGCAAACCGATCAAATCAAAGCGGCTCGCGTTCGTACCAGAGTTAGCGGTTTAGAATCTGAAGATATCACCCTGGGTATGATTCAGGCAACAAAACTGGAAGATCATACAAAACTTATCAATACAAATACCGATTTTGCTTTTACTGGTTTTGAGAAATTTGATCGCTGGCAAACATCAGCTGCCCTCGATGGAATTCAGGCAGCTGCCATTTGGACTCGTAAGCTGAGTCCAGTCATTATCGCCAGCGATGCTGCGGGCACCGAACTTTACAGTTCGTTCAGACCAGAAAAAATGGTCGGCCTGGATGAAAAGTATAAGTCTCCCGGCAAAATCTACATCGACAAGTCAGCAGACAAATCTGATGCAAGTCCCGGCGACATCATCACCTTTACGATTCGCTACAAAAACACAGGAGATCGTTCTTTGAACAATGTCCTGATTGCTGACAACCTGACCCCTCGATTGGAATTCATCGAAGGCTCTGGCGAATCAGACCGTGATGGCAAACTGATTGTCGAAGACAACCTGGAAGGCAGCCTGATCCTGAAATGGGAATTCGATGGCGAACTCGAAGGACATGCCGGCGGAACAGTAAGTTTCAAAGCAAAGGTTCGGTAGGAAGAGTTTGCTGAATTGTGGGTACCGGGTAGCACAGACAATCCCGTTCAGGGTTGTCTGTGTTGCGTAGCAACCCGAGGAGTTGATCTGGCAGGATTCCCGGTATCGTTTTGTGATATCCAATAAAAAGGAGAATTGCATAGCTGGGTATCTAAAGAACCTAGCCTCACAATTGCATAGACTGCTTTTTGCTTCTTGAAGGCAGTTTGATTATAAAAACAGCTTAAAACCCCTTTAACTCCCCCTTGCCGAGGTGGAGAACCAGCTTTAGAGGTACAATTACATCGAATTCTCATTCGCTTAAGTATTCAGTTTTGGTAATCTCTGAGAATACGACCTCTTACATGGTTGCAAGAATTCACCTTCCCCTCAACAATGGGATAGCAAAATACTCAATCGGGGGACTTCTGCAACATCAGGAGTTCCCTCCCACCCCGTTTACGAATAGATGGAGCCAACCAGGTGAATCTGGCCCGAATTCGAGAAGCAATCATCCCCAGTTTTAGCAGAAAATATCCTATTTATGGGGATCAGGAATTGCAGATGCTCCGCAAGGCGTCTGCTTTTAATAGTCAATTAATGGACATGATACGTGATCAGATTTCGCCGGGAATTACAACGGGGAAACTTGATCAATTGGCTGCTGATTACATACGTTCCCACGGGCATACAGCTGCCTGCCTGGGATACAAGGGATTCCCCAAATCAATTTGTACCAGCGTCAACGATGTTGTGTGTCACGGGATTCCAGATGATATCGAGCTTCACGAAGGAGATATCGTCAATGTGGATGTCACATCAATTGTCGATGGTTGGTATGGCGATCAATCGGAAACTTTTTTTGTGGGCAAAGTTTCCGACGAAGCCCGGGCGCTCACACAAGTTACCTTTGACGCATTGCACGTAGGCATCCAAGCTGCACGTCCTTATTGCACCGTCTACGATATCGCCAAAGCAATTACTCGACACGCAGAGTCTCGGGGTTACAGCGTGGTCAGAAGTTACCAAGGGCATGGGATTGGGACCGAATTCCATCAACAACCAGGAATTCCCCATTACCCGCACGACTCAACACGCAAAAACATCATCGTACCCGGCTGCTGCTTTACCATCGAACCGATGATCAACATTGGCATTCCCGATACATTCATCGAGCCGGATGGTTGGACCGTAAAAACAAAAGATGGCAGCCTCTCTGCTCAATTCGAACATCAAATTTTCATGACAAAAGATGGCCCGGAAATTCTAACGCAAACTCAGAACGGACCACAAGAAGGTCATTGCTTTAAGTGATACACCGGGGTAGCTCATACGGTCCCGTTTGAGGGTCGTGTGAGTGCCGTAGGCACCCGAAGATAAAAGCATCAGAAATTCTTTTTTCTAATGCAAAGTTCGCAGCTCTTTCAGTACAGCCACGCCTCGCTCAAGTTTTTCCTGCTCGGCTGCATAAGAGATACGGAAATGAGTATCTTGACTACTGAAAACATTGCCGGGAATAATCAATAAATTGCGAGCAATCGCTTCGGTAACAAATTCTGTTCCCGTTCCCCAAGGAGCTTTTACGAACAGATAAAATGCTCCGTCGGAACCTAATATTTCATAATCTTTAAGTTCTTCCAGCATGAAGTCGCGTTTCTGTTTATACTGTTTGACCTCAGCACTCATATCGACATCGCAAGCTTTCAAGGCTGCCCATTGAGCCGGATGCGGAGAACAGACAAACGTAAACTGTTGGAGTTTGAGCATCTGTTGAATCAAATGTTGCGGCCCATGGCAATACCCAACACGATGTCCCGTCATGGAATGCGATTTACTAAATCCATCAATGACAATCGTTTGATCGTTAAATTGAGCCGGGCTGACAAACGGCTTGTCGTAACAAAAGCTGTGATAGATTTCGTCACTGATCAACGCAATATCTTTCTCTGCTGCCAACTCTGCCAGCGCCTGGACTTCCTCAGCAGATGCAACAAATCCGGTTGGGTTACTCGGGCTGTTGAAAAGAATCACTTTCGTGCGATCTGTAATCGCTGCCCGGACTTTATCGACATCGATCCGAAAGTCAGGATAAGTATCGATTTCGACAACTTTTCCTCCTGCTAATGTCGTCAAATGCTTGTACATCACAAACCAGGGATCAAACACAATAATTTCATCACCCGGATTCACCAACGTACACAACGCAATCATCAACGCACCGCTGGTGCCGCTACTTACAAAGACATCGCGATCTTTGTGACCATAAGCCTGGTCAACATCCTTTTGAATTCGTTCCAGAAGAGGTTTGATTCCCTGAGTCTGGCTGTAGGCATTGTAACCTCTATCAATTGCCTGTTTGTAAGCTTCTTTGATCGGTTCGGGAGTATCAAAATGAGGCTGCCCGATACTGAGATTGATCGGGTCGGTCATGTTTGCCGCCAGGTCGAATACTTTTCGAATACCCGAGGCATCAATATTATGTAACCTGTCTGAAATCCATTGCTCACTCATTGTTGTTGCTTCTCTTGTTTCAAATAAATTTAAGCTGCCCGACTGTGACGAGACTTTGTCTCGTTAATAAACTGGTGTTTTTCCCTGATGATTGATTCGGCATCGAATCGATGACCAAAATAGGTTCGCTGTGCCATCGGATCCGAAAGCACCGTCTCTACATCTCCTGAAACCAAAACACGGCCTGCACAGATTATGGTTGTACGATCGGTAATCGTAAGCGTTTCACGTTCACGATGATCAGTCAGCAGAATCGAAATCCCTTGATCGCGCAGGCTGTAAATAATATCCTGAATGTCGTTGATTGTCGTGGGATCAATTCCCGTAAACGGTTCGTCAAGCAGAATCAATTCCGGCTCACTGGCAAGACACCTTGCAATTTCCAATCGCCTGCGTTCTCCTCCGGAAAGCGTTCCTGCGTTTTGTTTTTTCTTATCAGACAGGCCGAATTGACCAAGTAGACTGTCTGCTTTCTGTTTCCGTTCCCGTGAACTGATCGGCATGAATTCAAGGATTGCAATCAGATTCTGGTAGACGGTCAATTTCCGAAACACCGATTCGTCCTGTGGCAANTACCCCATGCCATGCCTGGCTCGTTTATACATGGGCCACTTTGTGATATCCACACCGTTGAGCAACACACGCCCTTCGGTAGGGGAAACCAAGCCGCAGGTCATCCGAAAAGTCGTAGTTTTCCCTGCACCATTGGGGCCAAGCAGTCCCACAATTTCGCCTCGTTCGATATCAAAAGAAACTCCATCGACGGCTCGTTTACCGCCCGGATAGTCTTTGACTAAATTTATACACTCCAATAATGCCACGTCGCGTCCTCCCTGACACTCCCCCAAAAGCCTGCTTTTCAGACCATTCTGAACGAATCATTCTAATCGAAAACTCTGTTTTTAAGATAGTGCAGATTACTTTCTTTCAGCACTGAAACAGCTAGCCCTTCTACTGATCTGTCGTTTCCTGACTGATTTTTATATCATCAGACACAAGA
The DNA here is from genome assembly GCA_016765335.1 of Planctomycetaceae bacterium. Taxonomy (GTDB): domain Bacteria; phylum Planctomycetota; class Planctomycetia; order Planctomycetales; family Planctomycetaceae; genus Rubinisphaera. Next base: position 7,806 of record JAESQE010000060.1, on the reverse strand, counting down.
GAACCTCTAAATTTTGGTTCTCCCCCTTGGGAAGGGGGAGTTAGAGGGTTTTTAAACTACTTTTCACACGCATTCGCGTATTTGAATTTGACATGAGAATATCGTGATGACATATTTTATCGATGCAATCAGTTATCTTTATTTGCCCTTAGTCGTATGGATGTTTATCGACTGTATGCGCAATGATTCCGAACGAGGCATCTGGGCCTGGCTGATTATATTTGTACCGGGGTTAGGGGTGAGCATTTATTTTTTCACTCGCTACTTACCACGCGGAAACAATGGGGTGCTCAAATCAGTATTTGCTCAGTTCCAAACCAAAGAACTGAAACGCTTGAAGATGCAGTCCAAGCAAATCGGCAACGCCTATCATTGGATTCAATACGGCGACAAACTGCGAGAACTTCGCCGGTACGATCAAGCCGAGCAAGCCTATCGAGCTGCGATGGAGAAAGAGCCAGACAATATTCAAATCTTGTGGGGGTTGGCAATTTGTCTGGAGAAACAAGAACGAACCGCGGAATCTTTGGAGTTCGTCACGCAAACTTTAGAACAAGATCCCGACTATAAATTTGGAGACGTTTCGCTAGCCTATGCCAGAGTGTTGATTTCGATTTCCGAATGGGACAAAGCCCGCAACCATCTTCAATCGCACACCAAACGCTGGAGACAACCCGAAGGACTGTATCTTTATGCTCGTTGCTTGCTGGAACAACAAGAAAACGAGACAGCAAAAGAGATCCTCGAAATGCTGATTCTGGATGTCGAAGCCAGCCCCTCCGCAATCGCCCGAAAACAAAACACTTGGAAACGCAAAGCAAAAAAACTCCTGCGGTCAATCTAGGTTTCCTCAAAAAAGTTGTTCTCCCCCTTGGGAAGGGGGAGTTAGAGGGGGTTTTTGAACTGTTTTTTGGGAACCTCTATTAATTCAAGAAACATTGCAAGCGGACGGTAGACATTCTTGCCTGCCTTGAATTAAGGCCTGCTCAAACGACACAGACAGGAATGTCTGTACTCCATTTGACCCCTTAGCGTTTCTTACGAACGTGAAGCATCACAGGTTGAGACGCTTGCCCGCCGGCTGATGCGGTTCTGAGATGAAACAATCGTGACTGCGGTTTTGTGACCGGATCACAAGTAATAAAGAATTCTCTTTCATTACTTTTCTCAGTAATCAGCAGCCCGTTCAGACCAATGTTATCGATATAGGTTCCAAACGGCAGGTTGCGACTGGAATCTTCTCTTCCAAACGGAATCGGGCCATCAAAGCCATTACGTTTGGCAATCACCTTCAAAAGAATTGTTTCTCCAGGCACGACCACAAATTCCAGCAACTTGGCATCGGGCGAAGAAATCGGTTGCAGACCTGAAGGAGCAGCCACGATGCTAAGAGCCAACTTGGGCGCCTCTCCAGATTTCAATTCTTTAAATCCGTTGAGTTTGTGAGTGACCACATTTTCGCCAATTTTTGCCCGTGCAGAAAAATGAATCGCCTTGGCGAGATCCTTAGGAATCTCGAAACCTGGATCAACCGATATTACTCCTTGAGCTTCAATCTGACCTGCCTCGATAACGATGGGCGAAGTCACATGAATCCCATCTGGTACCAAATCACAAAGAACTTCAACCGGTCCGTCAAAACCATCCGTGCGTGTAATTCCAACTTGAAATTCCTGGCGAGATCCCGCAAATAATGTCAGTGTTTCACTAAGAATACGAGGAGAGAAATTTGGCTGAGGCGGTCGGATTTCCAGAGAATAAGAAAAGTCAGCTCCTTCACTTCCCCTGACATCACTTATTTTTACCAGATACTCCCCGGTCGCTGGGGCAGTAAAGAACAGTCGTGAATCTTTGCCTGTGTCACGCAGAGCCGCGTCGTCGTTTTCAAAGAATACCGGGAACACGGGCAATCCGTTAGGCACAATTGTTGCATTTGGCGACAACGGTTGGACAACATAGCACGGCTCTCCGAGTGCATGCGACAACGGAGAAGTATCAAAGTAACCCCAGCGTTTGCCTTTAACGGGATAGACGTTGAAGCCGGAATCTGCACCACGTGGATAATGGTAAAACCGCGTCACTTCACCGTTGGCATACAGATACTCATTGAGCTTCATTTCGGTCCAGTTGAAGATCCGAAAATCACCCGTCTGATCCGATGTTTTCCCACGAAATGTGAAATAGGATTCACGAACAGCCTGCAAGTTCAGCCGCTTAATTTTCTCACCGGTGCTGGTTAGCACTTCGATATGAGAATCTAAAGGAGATTTATCACGAGCAGCCCGAACTTCTAAAATCCATTGTTCGCCTTGCTTGACAGAGATGCGAAACAGATCGAAATCAGCATGTTTCTCAGGCATCCCCTGAATTTTCCCTGCGATTTTAACAGGCAAGTTCACTTTCTGAGCCAGTTTCGGTGTTTGATTTGGCTCCTTTTCGTTGACCGCTACCATTTCGCCAGTCACCTGGGGAATATGTGAAACCACTTCAGAGCCGGGGCCTGTTTGTTGATACAATTTATTGTCAGACGGAATCGCATACCAGCTCAACGAACCATCGAGCCGGCCTGCAAAGAATCCGTCTCCCTGAGGTCGCATCGCAACTGCACTGATCACTTCCTTTTGTTTTTCATTCCATTGGAACACTTCGTGAAACTCGCCGGTTTCCCATAACTTGATGATCCCATTGTCAGCAAAACTTAGTAGTTGCGTGCCTTGGGGACGCCACAACAAATGAGAAACCGTTGCTTCATGAGCAAAGCGGGCATACCGCTGCGGATTGTTTTTCGGTTGCTTGAAAGAAACCCGATTCCAAATCCGAAGTTTTTTATCTGCACCAACCGCAGCCATCAATTTTCCATCCGGGCTGAAAGTACAAGCATACTCTTCCTTGAGTGGTTGACCGAGTGTATCGAGCCGTACCCCGTCGCTAACCCGCCAAACTTTACAGGTATCGTCCGCGCTGGCGCTGAGTAATGATTGACCATCCGGGCTAAAACTCAAATCGTAGACCGCCCCGTTATGTCCAGAGAATCTTCGTAATTCCTGACCGGTATTAGCATCCCACAGAATAATCGATTTGTCGTAACTGCACGTTGCCAATTGATCGCCAGCGGGTGAGAATTCGATATCGTAGATTAAATCCAGATGCCCGGAAAAAGATCGCTCGGTTTTTCTGGTATTCAAATTGAAAACCGAAATCAACCCTCCTCGTCCACTGACACCCGATGCAATCGCGAGCCGAGTTCCATCTGGTGAAAAGTTCAATGCATTGACTTTGCCAGGCAAATTATCAATCTGAAACAAAGGGGTAGTCAACTTCAGTAGACTTCCAGAAGCTGCTGATTTCAAATCAGGATTGAAAATCGACACTTCCTTAAAGCGGCCCACTGCAATCAAGCCCGACTCTGCACAGTCTACCGAGGTGATTGGTTGATGATTCAGATGAGGAGTAATGACCGGTACATTGAGTGTCAGCCGATTCGTCTGCATCCCTTTTGGCCCCTTGGCTCCGGCTTTGATCCAGCTTTGCAGTACGGCAATTTCAGCTGCTGTGGGACGCGGTTCATCTTCGGGAGGCATCGCATTTTCTGCATTTTTATCCAACACTCGCAGCAGTAGGCTGCCCGCAACATCACCGGCAAGAATCACCGGCTTGCCCTTGATCCCAGCTTGTAACGACTGATAACTTTCAGAGGAGAAGCCGCCTTCATGATCAGCTTCACTGTGACAGCCAGAACAATATTTGTTCAGAATCGGCTGTACTTTCCCAAGAAAGTCAACGGTTGGCTCTGCTGCTTTTGATGATCCAATCAGAGCAAAAAACTGTAACAAAACCAATAGAACCGGGAACGCAGTACAATGAAATGTTCGGTGATTATTTATCATGAAAATCGTCAATCAAAATTGTTTGGATTGAATCGTTACTAGTTATATTTATTCGAGGCTTGCACCTCACTTCAGCTCAACCTGTTATCTACGCACAGGACTCATTCAGCAAGAGATTTAACCACCAAGCGGCTGTGTTAAATAATTCCTTTTCATTAAGTGTCGTTCTGCCTTTGAAACTGTTGCTACGAATCAATGATTGAACAAGAATTCTGTGCTACTTAAAATTGCCCAGAAGATATCTTCAATCACTGCTCGTTCGTCTCCCGCTCCGACTGCCGGCAACATTTTCAAAAGTTGTGTGCGTTCTTTGATTGTCGGGAATCGAGACAGTGAGCAAAGATAGATTTGGTCAATCAGCGTTTCGTCAGACATCCCCAGTTTTCTCAGCTTGAATAGCTTGGCGACCCGAGACCTGTCATCTTTCAATTTTCCATTGAGCGTGTCGCCATTAGAAATGTGCAGGACTTGCACGGTACTTGGTTCGTCAGATCGCTCACATTCGCAAACGATATTCCTGGCATTTCGCCCAAACGTAGAAAGGAAATAGTTTTCGACCGNNGAGTCGTACAACTGNACCGCCCGAGTTCCTTCNGGATAGAANTCTGTTTTTTGCCGATCCGCCCCGGTGAACGCAATGAACTCGAATTTGGTTGGCACTTCAGTCACTTGCGAAAACGAATCAAGCATCACCTCAGCCATGAGTCGCCTGGGGTAATAACGAGAATAAAACCTCATCTCCTCGACATTACCGGGCAGCGGTTTGCTGGTCCGTTGATACGCATTAGATTGCAGNATCGATTTCATCAAAGATTTCAGATCNNATTTATTATCTACCAAATGNTTCGCACAAGCCTGGAGTAATTCTTCATTAGAAGCCGGATTGGAAACTCGCATGTCATCAACCATTTCCACCAGTCCTACGGAAAAGAATCGTGCCCAGATTCGATTGGTGATCGAGCGGGCAAAGTACGGGTTTTCAGGCGAAGTCAACCAGTTTGCCAGCTCGATCCGTCGATCTGATGGATCGTTTATCTCAAGTGGTTTTTGATCCAATGCAGCCGGAAGCTGTGGTGCGCCTGTGCGTGGTTGAACCAAGTCGCCGACTTCAGCCACATACAAAGTTCGTAGTCCATCACCATTGCGAGTTTCGCCGCCCCAACCTTTGGCTTTGACGCGAGCAAACATATTCGCCATGCCGTAGTATTGGTCGTTAGTCCATTTTTCGAGCGGATGGTTGTGACATTTCGCACAACCAATCGAAAGGCCCATAAACGCCTGACTGACATTTTCGGTCATTTCCTCTGGTGTTTGAAACAGAGCATAAAAATTCGTGGCTCCATTATCGAAGCTGCTTCCTGTTGCGGTCACCACTTCTCTTGCAATGACATCCCAGGGCGAGTTCTTTTCAAGATGACCATGCAACCAATCGTAATACGCCTTCACAGCTTTGGGACGCAGCAAGTTGCCATTGATCATTAAAATGTCTGACCACTGATAACTCCAGTAATCAACAAAATCATCTGATCTTAGTAATTGATCAATCAGCAGATCGCGTTTTTCTTTTTGTGAGTCGGTCAAAAACTGACGCGTTTCAATCTCTGAAGGTAAGCGGCCAATTGTATCCAGATAAACTCGGCGGACAAACACATGATCCATACATGCTGGTGATGCAGGCAAATTCAAAAGTTGCAGTTGAGCATCAATTTTTTCATCAATAAAATTACGAGCTTTGCGATCATCAACTTTCACTTGATGATTGTCGGTAGAATCAGATTCCGGATAAGGCACGGTGATGCGAGCAATGGAAATATTGCTGGAATACCAGGCAACAATTGCCCCTTCGCCTGAACCAACAATTTCGACTTCGCCAGACTCATCAACAATACAGACCGCTTCGTTAGAGGAAGACCATTTGACATCACGGGTCACATCGACAGATCGCCCATCAGAAAAACGAGCCTGCACAATCATTCGCTGAGTTTCGCCAATGTGATGAATGGATCTCGCGGGAACAACTTCAACCGAAATCACTTCTGGATCAGTTGATTGAGGCCCCGGTGCACCGGCTGAAATCCAATCTGCAACAAGTTTGTACTCTATTGAATCTGTCTCAAAGCGAATTCCTCCCTTGTGAGGCATTCCGCCAGAAGGTTTTGCGAGCAACAAACTGCGTCCTGGGTCAGAAAATTCAATCCGTCTTCCTCGATCTTGTTTGACGATATTGAAGTAGTCTGCATCGTAATCATAACTACGCAGCGAAAACCGAAAGCCTCCTTTTCCAGACAGTGCACCGTGGCAGGCACCGGAATTACATCCTGCTTTCGAAAGCACGGGAAGCACATCATGCCGAAACGAAATTCCAGATTGCTTCTGGAAATTTTCAACCTTCACCACAACAGTGGCAGAATCTTTCCCCGATTGAATAACAATTTTTGCCTCGCCATTTCCCTTGGGAACCAGCAAACCGCTTGCGGAAACTTCGACAATTTGAGGATTGTCTGATTTCCACTGCAAAGCTTCACGGATTTCTGCACCAGTTTCTTTGCCATTTGCATGAGGCACAATTTTTTGAACAAGCAACTGCTGAGACACCGCAGGGCCAGACAAGGTGACTGATTGAGGAAGCACAACAATTTCTGCAACCGCTGCCGAGCAGCAAACAAGCAGCAGTAAGCTGAAACAGTAGGCCAAGAATTGAATGCTATTTTTAATTTGCTTCATAACAAATGCCTGGGATAAACAAGAATGATTTGTATCAAAGGAGGGAGAACAGACTGGAATTAGAGGGGTGTTTTAATCGCCTCATTTCAGCGAATATCTACGTGAACTAAAACAATTCGTGAATCGGATGAAATCCATGATCAACCAACGGGTAGGGTCTTCCACTGGGACCAGGCAAAACCGTTTCAGGATCTAAGCCCAGGCTGCGGAAAATTGTTGCAACGATATCAGCAGGTTCGACCGGTCGGTCAGCAGGCACAGCACCTATCGGATCGCTGGCACCAATAACCTGTCCACCTCGCACGCCGCCTCCAGCAAAGTAAACGCTGAANCATTGTGGCCAATGATCACGCCCCCCGGCAGGATTCACTCGTGGAGTACGACCAAATTCCGCTAAGTTGCAAACCAGAGTTGCATCGAGCATGCCCCGGTCATCCAAGTCTTCAATCAAGGCAGAGTAAGCCCGATCATACATGGGACAAATCTGTGTCTGCATTCCTTCAATCGAAGTGAAAGGCTTGGAACCATGGATGTCCCAGGTGACCTCGTTGAAGACCGTCAAAAATGTATTGATCGTAACAAATCGCACGCCGGCTTCGATCAAACGACGTGCCAGCAAACAGCACTGGCCAAACCGATTCATACCGTACCGCTCGCGTACTTGCGTCGGCTCTTTAGAAAGATCAAACGCTTCCCGGGCCTGTTTGCTGGTCATCAATCGATAAGCCGATGCAAAGTTTTCTTCAAGCAGAGCTGCGTTTTCGGTCGCTTCAAAAACGTCAACCGTTTCCTCGACAATTTCTCGCAGTTTTTTCCTGCGATTCAATCGCACGGTACTGATTTCTTTGGGAGGCAATAAATCTGGAACCTGAAAATTCTTCTCCGCAGGATTCGCATTCAACGCAAACGGATCATGAGCTTTGCCTAGAAATCCGCCCGCTTGACCGTTAGGCAAGTTCCCGCCGCCACGTCCCATCAATTCGGGAAGCACAACAAACGGAGGCAGATCGGTGCGTCTCCCTTTGAGGTAACTGACCACCGAACCTGTGTGAGGCGAATTGACTCCCCCGGTAAACTGGCGACCCGTCTGAACCATTTGCCAACCAGAATCGTGAACCGCTGCCCCTTTGTGATGAGCAGATCGCACGATAGAAAATTTATCTGCAATTTTCGCATGCATCGGAAGAAGTTCAGA
>JAESQE010000059.1 GCA_016765335.1 Planctomycetaceae bacterium | reverse complement strand
TTTGACTCGTTTAAGATTAATGAGATTGGGCCCGAAGAAGAACCAGTTGCAAACTTAAAACCGTATCTCCAACGCAGGAAAGATTTCAAGACAGCTTTGCTTAAAACAGGATCTGCTCCTCAAAGATATGAGATCGAAACACCTCCGCAGGGAGTAGAAGAAATTACCTACCAATCAGGTGAATTGAAACTCAAAGCCTGGGTCGATAAGCGGGGAGTAAAAAACAACAACGCGCCGGTTCTCATCTTCTTTCATGGTGGCTTTGCATTCGGAGCAGGTGATCTCGAAGAATGTGAGCCGTTTCGAGATGCCGGGTTTATCGTGATGACGCCGATGCTGCGAGGTGAAAATGGGAACCCAGGTTCATTCGAACTTTTCTATGGTGAAGTCGATGATGCAGCGGCTGCCTGTCGCTGGATGGCAGAGCAACAGGGTGTTGACAAAAACAGAATTTATGCTTTCGGGCATAGCGTTGGTGGTGGAGTTTCTGCTCTACTCTCCCTGAGGGATGATGTCCCGATTGCACATTCAGGTAGTTCCGGTGGAATTTATACCGATTATGTCATGACCTCTTGGAGTGATATCGTTCCCTTTGATCGTAATAATCCGGAAGAAGGTCGGTTACGATTGCTGGTTGGTAATGTCAAGGATATGCAGCATCCTCATTTTGCGTATGCAGGTAAAAACGACACTCCCTTGATTTCCGGAATGAACCAAGCGAAAGTAGAGGGTGGAAGCAATTCGCGTTTAACAACAGGAGTGCTTCCAGGAGATCACTTTACCAGTTTTGGTCCTTCTCTTATTAAATATTTACAGCAGGTTCAGAAGTGAAGTTAAAGAGTCTCTTACTATTTCCAGTGCTGGCAGGGCAGGGGGATTGCGCAATTTGGCATGCCAAAAGGGGCTTTCGAGCAGTCTTTCTTGAAAAAGTGGCTTGGCACAGGGGAGTGGTGTGTATATACTCCGCGCAGATCTGGTGTTTTCTCCGGAAAAATCAGGTCAATACGGTCGATTTAAGCGAGTATCGCTTTTCATGGTAAGTGAAAAGCGTTTTTCGACCGAACGGGGTTTTTCTGACAGAGTTGGATCCTCTTACACCCCGTTAAATCAGTGTTGGGCACGTTTGCCACACTTTATTGCTGCCAACCATCGGTTGTGTTGACTGTTTTGGGAAGCCGCCAGCGTCGTAAAAGACGACGCACTGAATTCTGTGAATTTCTTGTTTATCCAGAATTCCCGTTGTCGCGGCGTTTGCTATTGGTGGTATCAGTCCGAATATTGGACGGAGTAAGAGTGATCTCTTTCTCCTCAGCGCCATCTTTACAAGTGCACGATCCGTTTGGGCGGAACAAGTGACCTATTTGGGTTAATGTCCGCGCACATTTTGAAGATATTTCTAAATTAACTTATCTGTTTTGGTGGCTCAGGTTCCGTCTATTGATTCGTTGAAAACGTTAATCGTTTGCGAATGTCGGTTTGCTGATTGCCACCTGTTACGACCCTAGTAAGGAATTCCATTGAAGAATTTTGTTGAACTTGATTTGATTGCTCCTGTGCAGCGTGCACTTGTTGATGAAAAATATGANACTCCGACACCCATTCAAGCGCAGACTATTCCAGCTGCATTGGAAGGGAGTGATATTCTGGGGTGTGCTCAGACTGGAACCGGAAAAACTGCTGCGTTTGCATTACCTATTATTAGCAAACTGGGGAAACGTAATCTCAAAGCGGCGAAGAACCACCCGTTTGTGCTTGTGTTGGCACCAACGCGTGAATTGGCCATTCAGATTTCAGATAGTTTCAAGACCTACGGCAAACATTTACACCTTCGCCAAGCACTGGTCTATGGTGGAGTCAGCCAGGTTAATCAGGTGCGGGCATTAAACCGAGGAGCACACATTTTAGTTGCTACTCCGGGGCGATTGCTTGATTTGATGAACCAGGGCCATATTAAACTGAGTCGCTTGGAAATGTTCGTTCTGGACGAAGCCGATCAGATGATGGATATGGGCTTTCTACCAGATCTCAAACGGATCATCAGCACCTTACCGGACGAACGACAATCCCTATTCTTTTCCGCTACGTTGTCGTCAAAAATCACAGCACTTTCTAGCAGTTTGTTGCGAAATCCTGTCTGTGTGAATGTGACTCCTAAGAAGAAGAGCCTTGATAATATTACCCAGCAGGTGCTTCACATTTCTCGTAGTGGTAAGCAGAAATTGTTGCAGGATGTTCTTAAAGGCGATGATGTTGATCGAGCTTTGGTATTCACAAAGACAAAACGTGCTGCCAATTCGCTTTCGGAACAGCTCGAACGATGTGGTATCAAAGCGACTGCAATTCATGGCAATAAGTCACAAGGTGCTCGGCAGCGAGCGTTGGAATCGTTCAAACGTAGACAAGTTCAAGTCTTAGTTGCGACAGATGTTGCTGCACGTGGGATTGATATCGATGGCATTACACATGTTGTAAACTATGATCTCCCTGTGGAGCCTGAGGTTTATGTGCATCGCATTGGTCGCACAGGACGAGCAGGCCAACAGGGAATTGCGTTATCATTCTGCTGTGGAGCTGAGCACAAGGAATTGCGATCCATTGAACGATTGATTGGTCAGAAAATTCCTGCCTCTCCTGAATTCTCACAGCCCGAACCTGAAGAAAAGTCTGCCCCACAGCGTGGTGGTCGACGAGGCGGCGGTGGCGGATATCGAGGCGGCTCTTCCAGAAGATCAGGCAGTGGAGGCAGCGGCGGAGCATCACGTAAACCGACGACACGTCGTACATTTAGTAGTTCCCCGAGTGCTTCAGATGGTGGAGCAAAGCCAAAGCCGAAACGCCGTCCTCGACGCAAAGGGCAATCGAGCGGCAAGCCAGCGGCTAGGCAATCCAGCTAGGCGTCTTGTCGATAACAATCGAAACTAAATAAAANGAGGGAGTCCAACTTGGACTCCCTCTTTTTTCGTTGGATGCTGGTTGAACTGCCATCTTGTCAGAACCGGCTTCTTGGACAAATCCCCGGGTCCCTACGGCACTCACACGACCTTGGACGGGATCGTATGAGCTACCCGGTGCTCGTTCTATTTTTATAGATCGACTACCTGAGTAGAGAATAATCTAAGCAATGATTTCTTTAATGGGATGACCGTAGTCAATGTCGAGCCGTTTGTGACCGGGGACTTCGAGTTTGCGTGCGTCTAATCCGAGTTGTTTCATGAGTGTTGCATGAATATCGGTGACGTAATGCGGGTGCTCTTCAGCGTGGAATCCGATTTCATCAGTTGATCCATGAGTCACCCCACCTTTGATGCCTCCTCCTGCCATCCAAACTGAAAAACCAAAGGGATGGTGGTCGCGACCGTTGCTTCCCTGGGTGCCCGGTGTACGACCAAATTCAGTAGCGAAGACAACGATTGTCTCATCGAGTAAGCCTCGTTGTTTCAAATCTTTCAATAAACCAGCGATTGGCTTATCGACCTGGGCTGCATTGTTTGTGTGATTCGTTTTTAGTGCAGAGTGAGCATCCCAGGCACCAGCTGCACCGGTGCCGTGAGAAATACTAATAAACCGCACGCCCTTTTCGATAAATCTGCGAGCAGCAAGCAATTGTGTGGCGAATGGTTTTGCTTTCGCGTCATCCATGCCATAGAGCTGCTGAGTGGCTGTCGTTTCGTCGTCGAAATTAATAACATCAGGCACCGAAGTCTGCATGCGAAATGCTAATTCGTACGATTTGATGCGGGCAAGCAACGCTGCATCATCCGGGTATTGCTTGGCTTTGAGTCGATTCAGTTGGTTCGTTAACTTGAATTGTAATTCTTGTTCTGCTTGTGAAAGATCCAGCTCCGGCTTGGCGTAGTCGAGAGGATTTTTGGGATCAATTTTTAATGCAATCGAATCATAGGCTGGCCCCAGATAGTGTCCGTCTCTTTTGTTGAAATATCGAGGCCCCATGGAAATAAATTGTGGCAGGTTATCGTTTTGTGAACCCAGCCCATAACTGACCCAGGCGCCGATGGTCGGAAAGAATCCGTCAAGCATATGGCGGCCCGAATTGAATTGAACTTGCGCACCATGATTATCGTCGGTAGTCCACATCGAACGAATCACTGCAATGTCATCTATGCACTGGCCGATATGCGGAAAGAAGTCACTGACTTCGATTCCACTTTGCCCATACTTCTTGAAACCAATTTGTAGAGGAAACAGCTTGTTTCTTTGCGTATCCTGATTTGTTGCGACAACACGCAGCTTTTTGAGTCGAGCTGGTTCCTGGACGCCTTTCCATTGCGTTTCGGAGATCGATTTGCCTGCATGTTTTGTTAAAGCTGGCTTAGGGTCAAAGGATTCCATGTGGCTGACGCCGCCTCGCATGAATAGCCAAATGACATTCTTTGCTTTGGGTGGGAAATGTGGTTTCCCATTGGGGGGTTGCCAATGGGATGCGTCAGATGCGGTGGCGTCGCGATTCATCAACGAGGNCAATGCGATACCGCTTAATCCTTTACTGGCATTGGCTAGAAAGGATCGCCGTTGAATTTCATTGAATGTCAGTTGGAGCAACTGGTTGTTATTCATGGTTTTTCTTTTTATCGAATAGTGACAAAGTCATTATGGTTGAGCAGAGCATGTATCAGATTTTCTTTTGCTCTTTTTTCTGGCTCAGTCTGTTTTTGCTTGAGAAGTATTTTTGTTGTTAACTGAATTGTTTCCAAGCAAACTGCGATTTCTTCTGGGGTTGGTTTAGTAAAAAGAATTGTTTCGAATGCAGCCGCTATGAATTGTTCGTCCGTTGGGTTTTCAAGTTCTTGTTGTAAATTCGTGGAGATGCGGCGAGACATCGACAAGGCCAATTTACTATTTGCCATCGCCAGTNCCTGTTGTGGGATGATGCTTTCGTCGCGGCGGTAGCAGTCTATAATGCTGGCGTCGTCAAAAACGGCAATGAATTTACCGCGGTCGTCTCGTGAATGAGTGAAGTACAAACTTCGGCGAAACACGGTGTCTTCTTTGGAAGGGGAAACCGTTGGCCCACCCAACGTTGTATCCAACACACCAGCTAAATGCAGCAGGCTGTCACGGACTACTTGCGATTCCATGCGTACTGAATTTCGCCTCCAGTAATATTTATTCTGTGGATCTGTTTTGAATGTTACTTCGTCTGCATCGAGTTGCATGGAACTGGCTTGGTAGGCACGAGATGTGACAATCAGATGATGGATGTACTTCATGCTCCAATTGTTTTCCATCAGTTCAACGGCAAGCCAATCCAGCAGAGCATGATGAACGGGTTGCNTTGCTCTCAGACCGAAATCAGAGACCGTATCAACCAAAGGCTGTCCGAAATGTCTGAGCCAAATGTGATTCACTGCAACACGAGCAGTCAGCGNATTGTTCGAGTTGCCAATCCAGTTCGCAAACGCTGTGCGGCGTCCTGTGCTAATTTTAGAATAGGGGCCACGGCGGGCAGCGTCTCCAGCGACGTGTTCTGGATATCCATTGGCAGCTTTGACGGAAACTTTCAAAGAGGTGTATTTTTCTGTGGGCTTTGATTGTTGTGTCTGTTTTTTTGCAAGATTGTCCTGCATTTTTTTGAGAGCAGTTTGAGATGCCGGTTTAGTTTTCTCGTCAGACTTCGCTAAAGTTAACTGAGCTAATGCAACGGCTTGTTCAGCTTTTGCAACTTCGTATTGATCTGTCGCGGTTACGGCTTTTGCGATGAGTTGTGGTAATTCGAGCGGTGTAGTCGAACCGAGCGGTGTAGTCGAACCGAACTTAGCAACATCGGCAGCATGAGCTGTTCGCAGCATTTCGGGATGCAGAATCGCAGCCTGTAATGTTTTTTGGGCAGCCGTTGCTTCCAGCTTGGCGATGTCTACTTTTATCAGTGGTTTCGTTGAAACCAGGACAACCTCTTTGGGTAGTTCGCGTATTTCCAGTGAGTCGAACTCGACAACAGAATCGAATGAAACAAGTTCGATCTTGCCCGGTTCGCGTTTGACTGGTAGTTCGTAGGCAATTGCATGTTTGCCATTGATCGCGACATTAACAAGTTGATTACGAACCGAAATTGTCAATTCGTATGTCTCATTCAGATTAATAGGACGGGGTAATGCACCTTCAGCAGGATACACAACGCCTGCCCCTGCGTTGTAGATAACATGGATTTTAGAGCCAGGAGATACCGCGCTGATGTAAACGTGTTTGTCTCGACCATCAACTTGATCAAAACTTAGTCCAACCGAACGCCATTTGTCGCCCCCGGTGATTTTAAGTTTCAGGCGAGCCTGGAAGTCTACCGGGTGATTCGTCCGTGTTCGCAACAGATGTCGTGAGGCTCCGGTTTTTGATTGAGTAAGTTTTCCGTTGCTGAATTTCCAGTTGCCATCGCCGGTTTCCCAAGCTTCGGGGTTGGCTTTGTCGAAGTCATCCTTCAAGAATAGCTTGTTTGTGCCAAGCGTTGTGCTTTTCTGTTTTGCAGCCAAGTTGGAAGCTGATTGCTGGGCTGTTTNGAATTGTTGTTCTGCTTTTTCGGATGCCGCCTTGGCTGTTTCAATTGCTGTTTGTAATAGTTCTAAATTGTCTTCGAGCACAAACTGTTGTAGCGATGGATGAAAAACTTCAGGAGGTAATGAGACCGGTATCGCTTTAAATTCTTCATGAGTTAATACCGCAGGCGTTCCCGGTTGAATGACGCGAGATTTGTCTGGTGTTTTCGGATCACCACGCGTGAACAGGTAGGTTGGTGTNTCTGGATTCGCATCAAAGATGCGTGGCAAGCCGTCTTTATTGAAATCTGNTTCGCCGGGGACCGGATCCATTCGCACCTGATAAGGTTCAAAGATGGCTCGCATGCGATAGAAGTCGTTCTGCGAAAGAGGATCGAATTTGTGATCATGGCATTTCGTGCAATTCATCGTCAGGCCTAAAAATGCCTTCGATGTATGTTCGACAGTATTGTCTAACCAGGTCGTGCGGTTAAAGATGAAATAGTTACGCACAAGAAACCCGGTCGCTCGCAAGGTTTTGGGATCATTGGGAGCAATTTCATCACCAGCTAACATCTCGGTGATCATTCGGTTGTACGGTTTGTCTTCATTCAATGATTCGACAATCCAGTCACGCCAGCGCCAAATGTGTTTCTGACTGTACCGCACTTCCTTGCCTAAGCCGTACCAATCTGAGTATCGCCAAACATCCATCCAATGCCTTCCCCATCTTTCGCCGTATTGGGGACTTTGGAGAAGTTCATCAACGATTTGGACGTAAGCATTTGGAGATTCATTTTTGAGAAATGCCTGAAGCTGCTTTTGCGTTGGTGGCAGGCCTATTAAATCTAAATAGATTCTTCGTAGCAGAATCTGTTTTTCGGCGAGTTCAACGGGAACCAGATGAAGTTCTTCGTGCTTGGCTGCCAGGAACGCATCAATCGGATTGTGGCCCCATTGTGCATTCTTGACTTCAGGAATCTTAGACCGAACAGGCTTGGTAAACGCCCAGTGGTCGCGAGGATGGCCTGGTATTGTTTCTTGTGGTGTTAATGCCCCTTGGTTGATCCAGTTGCGAATCAGCGAAACTTCTTCAGCCGTGAGTGCGCCCCCATCTTCAGGAGGAGGCATCCGGTCGTCATCGTGAGTCGCGATTCGTTCGATGAGCAAACTTTCATCAGCGTTGCCAGGGGTAATGGCTTTGCCGCTGTCGCCACCAGAAAGCATTAATGGCTGTGTTTCCAACCGAAGCTCAGCTTCTTGCTTCAATGCACCGTGACAGGAATAGCATTTGGTCGACAGTATCGGTTTAATCTTTTTGAGATAATCGACTTGATCGTCCGCAGCATGCACACCGCGTTCAATGATAAAGGTCGTCAAAAAACAGATTATGATTAGAAGGAATCTGCTGTTCATGATTCTATTTCTTCCTCATCAACTAACATGCACGGTGGGCACGCACGGTGGGAATGTCTCGGGGAAATCGTAGGAATATTATCATACTACGGTATCGACAATTTACAAAGGGTATCACGATGTTTAGTTGGGATCGGCTTGATTCAGTAGAATGAGATCGGCTTTATGGTGGATCTCTATTAATTGAATCGCAGCGGTTACCGAATACAGTTTGGTTATAAAAAGACAGTTCAAAAACCCNCTCTCACTCACCCTTCGTAAGGGGGAGAACCAATTGATAGAGCTTCCCTAGTGTTCAAAAAAAATGCTTTCTTGTTGTGTCTTCCTTGTTGTTTTTATTATAATAAAGGATTCTACTGATCATTTCTCAGGTGTTGAAAATCAAGCTATGTATCGAGTTGTCACTGCGTTGATTCTGTTTTTATCGTTTGTTCACTCACCAGCTGTTGCTGAACAGCCCAGTGCTGAAGACGTGAAGTTCTTTGAGTCGAAAATTCGTCCAGTTCTTGTTCAAAAATGTTATCAATGCCATTCACAAGAGGCCATTAAAAATGGCGAACAAGGAGGGGAACTTCTCCTTGATACTCGCGAGGCTATCCTTAAAGGTGGCGAAAACGGCCCAGCGGCTGTTCCTGGCGATGTGAAAGCAAGCTCGCTGATTGCAGCGATTCGGCATGAAACTTTCCAGATGCCCCCGGATACAAAACTCGATCCCGCAATCATTGCTGATTTTGAAAAATGGGTAGAGATGGGGTTGCCTGACCCACGTGACGGAGAAGCAGG
The DNA here is from genome assembly GCA_016765335.1 of Planctomycetaceae bacterium. Taxonomy (GTDB): domain Bacteria; phylum Planctomycetota; class Planctomycetia; order Planctomycetales; family Planctomycetaceae; genus Rubinisphaera. The sequence continues at coordinate 4,080 of JAESQE010000059.1, read as the reverse complement.
TCTGGTTGCTAAAAATGAAATTGATATCCAGGCTGGTCGAGAGTTCTGGTCCTTCCAACCTCTCAAAGCGGTAACGCTTCCGAGTGTGAAAAACACAAAATGGGGACGCAATGAGATTGACTCATTTATTCTATCGCAACAAGAAGCCAAAGGGATTTCGCCTAACAATCAGGCCAATCGTCACACGATTATTCGCAGAGTCTATTTCGACTTGTGGGGGTTACCTCCAGAACCAGCTGATGTCGAAGCATTTGTTAATGATGCTTCACCGGATGCTTATGAAAAGTTGGTCGATCGTCTTTTGGCTGGTGATCATTTTGGAGAACGTTGGGCGCGTCACTGGCTTGATTTGGCACGTTTTGCTGAAAGTAACGGATACGCTTTTGACAAAGATCGACCAGCCGCTTTCCATTATCGTGACTTCGTTATCAAGGCGATTAATAACGACTTGCCTTACGATCAGTTTGTGCGGTTACAACTTGCTGGTGATCAGCTTCAACCGAATAATTATGAAGCGGAAGCAGCAACCGGATTTCTGGCTGCTGGGACATTTACTTCGCAGCAAACACAAAAGGAAAGAGAACGTAGCCGGTACGAACAGCTCGATGATATCGTCGCGACAATTGGCACGTCGATGTTAGGCTTAACTGTTGGGTGTGCCCGCTGTCACGATCATAAATTTGATCCTTTGCCTTCTCATGATTACTATCGGATTGTCTCTTGCTTTGCAGAANCGGGTTTTCAGGATTTTGATTATGATCCTGATCCTGCTGGAACCAAAGTCGCAAAAGATAAGTACGACAGTGTGCATAATCCGCTGGTNAANGCCCGCACGCAGTATGAGANNCAGCATTTGACTGCTCAGATGGAACAGTGGTTAAAAACCAGAACCGAAAATCTGAATAAGGAAAAACTGAGTACCTGGCATTCGATTGGTCCTTTTGCTGCCGCTGATTTCAAAGCAGCATTTGCAGAAGTCTTTACTCCTGAAAAAGAAGTTGATCTCAGTAAANCCTATGACAATATGAAATGGATACCTCAGCCGACTTGGGAAGACGGCAAGGTTCACAATACGTTGACTGGCGATAACAGTGCAAACTATCTTTATCGCACAATCGAGGTCGAAAAAGCTGGCCCTTTGAATATTTCTTTAGGACGAGACGATGCCATTAAAGTCTGGCTCAATGGTACTTCAGTGCTTGAGAAAGAGGTTGCAGGAGGGGCGGCTGCGGATCAGGATTTGTTGACGCTGCAATTGAAGCCGGGCAGTAACGATTTGCTCCTCAAAATTATTAATGGCAGCGGACCATCTGGATTCTACTTCAGTGTCAAACCTGAAATCCCGAAGAAAATTCAGGATATATTGAATCTGGCTGTTGATAAACNNAACGACAAACAAAAACAGGATCTGCTCAAATGGTATGGCCCTCGTGATCCCGAATGGGTCAAACTGAATCAGGCTGAGCAAGAACATCTTAAGCAATTGCCCAAGCCTGATATCACCAAAGTGTACGCAGCTCGAAAGAACGGTGCGACATACAACTTTGGTGAAGATACTCGCAAAGTCTATTTTCTTGCCCGTGGGAATTCAAATTCAAAACAAGGACTCGCATCCCCTGGTTTCTTCCGCGTGCTCACTGGAAATGACGTGCCTAATGAGCGGTGGCTATCTATAAAAGCAGCTGATGCCAAGCCGGTTCAGCAACCGCCTCGCATCGGGCTGGCGAATTGGATTACTGATGAAAAACAAGGTGCTGGGCATCTGCTTGCCCGAGTGATTGTGAATCGACTTTGGCAACATCATCTGGGACGAGGAATTGTCGTGACGCCCAGCGATTTTGGAAGCCAGGGGGCAGCACCTTCGCATCCCGAATTACTCGACTATCTGGCAACAGAATTAATTCGTAACGGTTGGAAGCTCAAGACGATTCATAAAATGATTATGATGAGTGCGGTCTATCAGCAGTCAGGCGAGGATAACGCGAAGGCAGCTAAAATCGATCCAGGGAACAAGCTTTGGTGGCGACGTGGTGCAACTCGACTAGAAGCCGAAATCATTCGAGATACCTTACTGGCTGTCAGTGGGTCGATAGATAAGAAGATGTATGGTGCTGGATCGCTTGATCAAACCACGCCACGTCGAAGTATTTATCTGACGGTCAAGCGAAGTAACTTGATTCCCATTTTACAACTGTTTGATGCCCCGGATACTATTTTGAGTATTGGTCATCGTGATGTAACAACTGTTCCTCCGCAGGCGTTGGCGTTGATGAATTCGCCTCTGGCACGTCAGTTGGCAACTAAGTTCGCTGCACGCATTAGTACATCGCCCGAAGTGACACCAAGCCAGCTTGTTGATCAGGCTTACGCTTTGGCATTGTCTCGTGCGCCGACCGATGCTGAAAAATTACAGATGGTAGGTTTCATTAACGCACAGGCAGTTTCTTACGGTGGCACCGATCAGGCTAAGAAATTAGCATTGATTGATTTCTGTCAGTTAATGATTAGCCTTAATGAGTTTATTTTTGTCGATTAATTCGGCTTGATTTTAGGAATAAATACAATGTCTTCAAGACCATTCAATTTCCGTGCCCGCCGTGCGTTTCTCAAAAACGCAGGCTTGGGCTGTGGAACACTCGCATTAACCAGCATGCTCCAAGAGCAGGGTTTGCTTTCCACTACCGATGCTGCTGAAAAATCTCGATTGATGCAGCCACGTCAGTCTCACTTTGCCCCGAAGGCAAAATCGATTATCTGGTTGTTCATGCCGGGCAGTCCATCGCAGGTCGATACTTTCGATTATAAACCGGAGTTGCAAAAGCGGGACGGAATGAAGCTTGAAGGGGCTGATCCTAAAACGGGTTTCTTCACCACCAGCGGCAAGGCATTAAAATCTCCGTTTAGCTTTAAGCAGTATGGTGAATCTGGCGCATGGGTTTCTGAGATCTTCCCTCACATGGCTCAGCACGTTGACGAGATGGCGTTTATGTATTCCTGTTATTCGCAATCGAATAACCACACTCCTGCGATGCTGGAAATGAATTCGGGTATCTTCTTGCAAGGTCGCCCGTGTATGGGGTCTTGGCTTACTTATGGGTTAGGCACCGAGAATCAGAATTTGCCTGGGTTTGTTGTCATGCATGGTGCAATGCCGCGTGGAGGCAAGCCGATTTGGTCTCCCGGATTTCTACCTAAAGTGTATCAACCGACTTCTATTGATGGTCGTAATGCTGTTCCGATTGATAACTTATCACGCCCTGAGGGTGTCTCGGATCAGCAACAGCGTGCACAGTTAAATATTTTGAAAGAGCTGAACCGTAAGCATCAGGAATTTCGACCACACGAAGCCGACCTGGCAGCCAGATTGGAATCGTTCGAGCTGGCCTATCGGATGCAAACCGCTGCCCCGGAAGCGATGGATCTCTCTGGTGAATCGGAAGAGACTCATAAAGCTTATGGAGTGGATCAGGAAGAAACAAAACTTGTGGCTAAGCAATGCATTACTGCTCGTCGTTTGATTGAACGTGGCGTTCGATTTGTGCAATTATATGCTGGCACCAACGGAGGAGCGGGCGGTGTTGCTGATGTTCCCTGGGATGGCCATAGCGATATCGGCATCAACCATCGAATTGCTGCCAAAAGTGTCGATCAACCGATCGGTGCGTTACTTGCCGATTTGAAGGCCCGCGGAATGCTTGATGATACGTTAGTGATTTGGGGCGGCGAATTTGGTCGAACTTCCGATTCGCAAGGTAGTAAGGGCCGTGACCATAATCCTCACGCATTCACTATGTGGATGGCAGGCGGCGGAATTAAAGGCGGCACGCAATACGGTTCCAGCGACGAATTCGGCTATAAAGCTATCGAAAATCGCTTGGGTGTTAACGATCTGCACGCTACGATTCTGCACCTGATGGGCATAGATCACAAGAGACTCACTTACCGCTTCAACGGTCGAGACTACCGCCTGACTGACGTCGCTGGCAAAGTGGTCGAAGAACTGTTGGCATGATCGTTTTCTGGGGTGCAATTTTCAACCGATCTATAGGGAACCTTTATAAATTCAAATGGGGCACAGAC
>JAESQE010000058.1 GCA_016765335.1 Planctomycetaceae bacterium | reverse complement strand
GTTTTGAGGAGATTACCGGTATCGGGGCATCTCCAGCAGCGTCTGACATCGTTGCGCAGTCGTAAGCCGGGGCCTTTCATAGAAACTATCCTCTCAAAGACAAATATAAAAAACGAGCCGGGAAAGAATATTCCCGGCTCAATTTAAAGTTCAAACTAAATCAGTGGAGTAACCCCAGGAACTGAAACGTCAGTAGAAGGAGCTTCGGCATCGAATGAGAACGACTTCGGGCTGAGGTCGAGTTTCGAATTCAACGCCTGTTCCCAAGTGACTTCTTTGCCGGTGTAAGCTGACATGCGAGCCATGATTCCCATCAACGAGCTGTTGACCATGTATTCGGTGTTGTTCAAAGCTTTGCCGTTACGAATTGAATCGTACAACGCAACGTGTTCGTTGTGATACATGCGGTTCACATTTTTGCGTTTACGCCATTCGTTGGCCCCTGTAATTTGATATTTCATCAAATCGGCGGTCCCTTTTTTCCCGACAATAAAGTCCTGGAATTCATTGCTACAGCCAGCTTGCTGACGCGTGGTAGCAGAATAACGCAAGCCGTTTTCGTAATAGTAGGTGGCAGCAAAGTGATCGAAAATGGTTCCGTTTTCTTTGCCGATACGAGTTTCACGTCCTCCGGTTGCCAGAACACGTGTTGGGTATTCGTTATTCATCAACCAGGAAATTTTATCAATTTCGTGCACAAACTGTTCTGCAAAGAAATCAGCAGACAGCCAGGTAAAGAAGTACCAGTTTTTGATTTGCCATTCCATGTCACTCATACCAGGAGTCCGAGGAGTTCGGCGCCCAACTGGTCCCAGGTAACGAGTACTATAAATTGCCTGAATGTCGCCAATCGCACCATCGTGGATACGCTGCATCATTTCCTTCATGCCATCTTCGTATCGCCAGCACAATCCAGAAACGAGAGTCAGCCCTTTTTCTTTGGCTAATTCGCCCGCGGCCCGCACGCGCCTGCAACCAGCCGGATCGACAGCGACCGGTTTTTCACAGAAAACATGTTTGCCCGCATTAATCGCAGCTTCGACTTGCATCGGGCGGAAGCCAGGAGGAGTCGCCAGAAGAATAACATCGACACCAGAATCCAAAACTTTTTGATAAGCATCGAAACCATCAAAAATTTTGTCGGAATCGACTTTGACACGATCTGCGTATTCAGTAGCCTGCAAAGACTTCAGTGAAGAGTCGGCTTTATTTCGAAACAAATCGCCCATAGCGACAATTTCGCAGTTCGGGTCGCCAGAAAGTGTATCGCGAGCAGCTCCGGTTCCGCGACCGCCACAGCCTACCAGACCGACTTTTAAAACGTTCTTTTCACCAGCAAATGCCCGATTGGAAATCATTTGTGTAGTCACGATCCCAGCGGTAGCACCCGCAGCGGATGTCTTAAGAAACGAGCGACGAGATTTATTCTGAATATCAGACATTATCAATAATTCTCCCAAAGATTAAAACAGATTACCCTTCCGACTTATTCGGCGGGGCACTAAAGTAGATAAGAGCAATTGCAGTGTTCAGATCAGTTTATGCTGATCAGGTACCAAAGATCAAAGCTACCACTCAAAAAAAGCTGAATTTGCACTGACTATTTTATTTTCAACAGGTGTTTTTCAGGCTGCATTCCAACCAATTTCTGAAATCCAAACAATTCCCTTGTTCAGATATTAATCCTCGTTTCATCGGTTATTTCTTAATTGTAGATCACTTTTTCTATGTTTAATATAGGGCACAAAAGGACACTTCTCACCGGGGCAGCCTCTGGAATCGGGCGAGAATTAGCGATACAGCTGGCGAGCAAAAAGGCTCATTTATGCCTGGTTGATATTCAAGCCGACGCATTGGAAGAAACAGCTGAAGCTTGCAGGAAACAGGGAGCCTATGTTCACACGATCGTCGCAGACTTAAGCCAGGAAGATACAATTTCTGGTATTGCTGCCCAGGCAGTTAAGGAATTGGGCGGACTGGACATTNTAATAAACAATGCAGGACTGGCTTATTACGGACCAACCGAAAAAATGAGTGCTGAGCAGCGTGAGAGAGTCTTGGCAGTCAATTTACTTGCCCCGGTCCGCTTAACGGATGCTTGCTTGCCGTTTCTGCTTGAGAATCAGCATTCCCGGATTCTCAATATGTCCAGTATGTTCGGGCTGATCGCCTCTCATCGAAACACCATTTATCATGCGACCAAATACGGTCTGGTCGGCTACTCGCTGGCTTTGCGATTCGAATTTGCCTGCTATGGATTGGGTGTTTCAACAATCTGTCCTGGCTTTGTGCGAACGTCGTTATTCGACAACATGCTTTTGCCGCAGGGGCGTGAAAAAAGAGACCCCCCCCGTTGGATGACAACGACTCCAGAAATCGTGGCTCGAAAATCAATCCGTGCAATAGAACGAAATCGCCGATTAGTCACCATCACAGCCTTTGCAAAAATCGGACACATCATCGAAAAAATCTGCCCCTGGCTAATCGACAGTTTCTATCAACTTCGACGAAAACGCCAACACGACTTCGCGATCCAGGCAGAACAGAAACCCCCGGAGCACATCAACTAAACGTGTTAATACCGCAGGCACCCGAGGTCGTGGCAAGTTGCTTTGTGTGACGGTTGATTCTCTCAAGCCAAACACTACCAAGCAGCCTTGGCAAGTGTTTAGAGAAGACCCAACGCGTTAAAAAATACGTATGACGCCTCCATTCTGGTCATCCGACTCGGATTATTTTTCTTGAATGCCGAAGGATTCTTTGAGCAACTTTTCGTTTGTTTCGCCGAACCAGTGTACTTGGCCCGTATCAATATTCTGAAACACAATTTGAGCAGGACTGAAGAGCATCGGGTCGATTTGATAGAAGTCGCAATTGACGTCCCGAAAAGTCTGCTCGAATGGTTTGCCATAATCAGACGAGGCGCTCGATGGGACTTTGGGGCCAATTTGTTCAATCGATTCGTCGTCTCCCTGGACGTACAAAGTCACCTGGCCGCCATACAGAATCGCATCGTTTGTGCGACCTATCGCAGCCAAGGTGTTGCTCGCCACAGGAGAAACAGGAGCGATTCCGGTTGCAGAAACAATTCGCGTGACATCAAAATGAAGTTCATGCAACTTGTGTAGAGCCGTTTCTACAACGCGAGCATTAATTTGCAAATTACCTGCCAGGCTAGCCGTTGAAGCGACGAGCAAAATGAGGTTTTGAGGATCGACATTTGCTTTGGTCGCAATTTCCCGAACAACTTCAGAATTGGGCAGTGAATCAGCTTCCAGGATGCCAACGCTGTTGCTGGACTGTTCGGTGTAATTGAGCTGTTGAAACAATTCTTCACGACCAGCATTGGCTCGCATCGGTCCAGACCCCATTGCGAAATAACTTTCGGTCTTAATTTCCCAGCCAGCGTACTGACTCAACAGGCAGGCTTGCACCGGAAAATCTGTCGTCACTTGGACCATTGGCCAGTTGACGGATCCGATATTACCCATTTCAAGAGAAACCTCTGCCAGGCCAGAGGTACAAGCGCGTGACAATAAAAGTCCTGCTTCCAGCGATCCTTGGGCTTTGACTCCCAAATCAAGCAGGCGAGCACCACAGGCAAGTTCCTCAAGATTTCCTCGCAAAGAACCGGGAGATTCGAGAGCCTGATGGACTAAATCCCAGGCCCGAGCATTAAGAAGTGTAGACATAATCGCCTTGTGTTCATGACAGTTCAAAGTGGTGTTTATTAATTGCACTACTGTAGGGTTTGCTGTGACGAATCGCAATGTGATTGCTGGCAATGAATTGGTCAGCAAAAGGAGATCTACTGCAACGCGTGGCCCGTCCCTTTAATAGTAGATGTTACTTTGGTGAGCTTGGGTAAAGCAACGACCAGACGCTGTACCGATTGTGAGGATTTTTCCGCCTGTTAACATTATTCAACGCACAAATCTGGCTATCTGGCAATAAAAAGTATAGAAATCGGCGTCTAATCTGACCACGATGGGGGTATGAAAACGACGACCCTTCGCCAATGTTTGACGCATCAACTTCCAGAGACAGGGACCAGTCCCATAGGCAGTGTCTGTGCTCGATGTAAAAGAATATTGTATACTCAGCCCGCTTCTTTGGAGAACAGGGCTTTTTGGGAAAGTCAACCTGTAGCGTACACATTGGACCGGCGTCCGATTTTTGTCTACACGCGATTTGGCGATAATTACAAAATTCGCTCGCTGGTCGAAGAATAAAGTTCAGCCACACCTTCTCTATATTGCGAAGCAACCCGAGGAACTGACTCCAGGCAAAAACCTTGCAGTTTTAACACCCCAATCCCCAACCACTTCCTCATCAGGCTAGATCCAAAATAGTTTTTCAGGACCGACTACTTCTCTATTTCCCGTTGCGGGCCAGGACTGTTTTTCGCCAAGCTTCGAAGTAGGTGCGGAAGCCTTGCTTAGTTGCGGGGATTGCCGTTTTCAGAGCCGTTTGGCAGGCTTTAGAAAGAATCGAATGACCTGCTTCCTGGTACAAATGAGCTGCCTGAATTGCGGTCGCTGCATCGTAATCTTTTAGCAATGCAATCAGCTTGTTGATATCGCCTTCGCTTTTTGTGTAGATGCTATTTGCGTATTCATAAGCACTTGTTTTGTGTTGATTCTGGTCTGCATCAATCCAGATCGCTCCGCTGGCCCCAAGGATTTTTGATTCAAAATGTGGTGACGTGGGTTGATAAGGCTTGNCTGTTCGCCAGAACTCCTCTTCAATGCCTGGCCCGGTCGCAATGGCAACCAGATGCACATCGTGTTTGGGAACTTTGACTTTCCAACGATCCAACCAGATCACTCCTTGGGAATTAGAATCTTGCCGTTGGATATCTTTTTCACGAATCAGTTGACCATTGGCAAACAGTTGGATGTGAGAAGCGTCCACCCAATGTGGTCCTAAAACTCGAAGATCAACAGTCACTTCTTTCTCATCACCAGAGATTTTGACCAAATCGCCGGATTGGTATTTGTCGTTAATTGTCATTTCGGTAATCAATCCGAAGCTGACCAGCACACGTCCGTCGATAAAGTTTTGAATGGTGGTATCGCGATCAATATTCTCTACCGCTTTGTCATCCGTTCGAATATAGGTACGCCCCTGGCCGACGATGTAACGGTTCACATCGTGTGAATCGCTACAACCAACCGGTGTCAGGAAACGTCCGCGATTGAGTTGTGTCATCCAGTCGCGGAGCAATTGCAGGTGATCTGTTTGAGTTGCACCGGAATTGATTACTTCCATCGCGTTGGCTTGGAGTTTCCAACCCTCAAGATTTTCGCCAACGGCTTCATTCTGAAGTAGCGAACCAAACGGACGCGTTCCGGAATGGATGTCACGTGCATGATTCAGAATGATTACTCGCACATTGGGAACTTTTTTGATTTCCTGAATCGTTTCGTTCCAGCTGGCTGTGTTGTGGTTAGGCAACGGAGAATCTTTGACAACCGGGAAGACATTGAAGTGCCCAAGTTTAGTCGTGACTTCATTGCCGATCACCGGTGTGAAGTATTTCAGGACATCAGCTTTGCGAGCAAACGGTTCGTAGTCGATATGCAAGTTATGATCGGTCGCGATCGGGAATTCAATTCCTTCTCCTGCCAGCGTTATCATCCGTTCGGTGATTTCGCAGTCGCCATGCCTGGAATACGTGAAAGTGTGTATGTGAGTATCACACGAAACATAACCGGTGGTGGGAACTTCTCGACGAATCGAAAGGTACGTTGAAGAGGTCTTGCCGCTTTGCAATTGTAAGGAATTTTGAGCAACCGAGTATTCAAACCCTCGCCCGGCATAGATTGTGTAATCCCCAGCTGGGAGTGACACTTTGGCGGTTCCGGTGGATGTGTAAACTGCACCTGCTCGGATTGCCAAATGATTGTTGGATGCTGTGCCAATCACGGGCATCGCTCCGTCAGATCGAACAATCGTAATTCTGCACGGAGTCGGTTGATTTGTGTCTGCATCGGTAACATTAATTTCGATGTTGGATTCATTCAATACATTTTCAAGGGATGTCGTGTGCAATAATATTTCGCCGACTCGAATATCGTCAGGCATCGAACGTTTTGAAATGGTCTGTTCAATCTTGAGAACGTTTTCTCCTGTGATTAATGTATTGACTGGCACAACAAAATAACTGAGCATGTCTTGCTCGCCATTCGTCAGGCGACCAAGCTGAGTGTCATTTAAATGCACGGTCCACTGCATTTTGACATCTTGTTGATGCAACTGAATCACCCAAGGCACCGGGTTTTCTTCAGCATTGAATTTCAGGATTAACGAATCTGATTCAGGCGTTTCCGGAAAATCGCTCCATTCCCGATCCCCTTCAATTCGCAGGTGATGAAGCTTTGCATCAAGAACCTGCACGGATTCTGCATGGACTATTCCAGAGAGAATGAAGCTGGTAAATACCGTGAAGAATAACGCGAACAAGGAGTGGCTATTATTGTGTGTAGACATTGTGGCCTTTATCGGGAGGGATTTGTTGAGGTCGTGGCAAACAACTGTGACTTATATTAGTAAGCGAAATCAAGAAGATTTACCATCGAGACACACAGAGCACAGAGAAAAACAGGTGCAATGAAAAGATTATACGCATTCGCCTATTTGTTTGCGAATTGAAACCCCCCTAAGTCCTTGTCAGTACAAGGCCTCAAGCGGGATCGTATGAGCTACCCAAAATTATAAAGTCACAATGCGGTTATCAGAATGAATCACACGAGGTTCAGTCGAATGGCCACTCGATTTTTAGTTTTGTGCCGAGTTCTTTGAGGGCTTCGATGGTTTCCGGGGTCAGTTTGATATCGGTTTCGATGCCCGTTTCATGGCTATCTAATGCTCTACCATTATCTTCGATATGTGCTCCGAGATCAGACAATTTTTTCTCTAGCGTATCAGAACCTGCAAAGCTAGCCGGGTTGATGACCATCAGGAAATGCTCTGTTCGTTCTAAGCTGGGGCCTCGTTTTTTCTCGACAGGCATTTTTTGCCCGGTCAGACCGCATGTCAACACGGCATGAAGCAATCCGAACGGTCCAGAAAGTTCTGCGGGAATGAGTATCTCATTGTCGTGCTCTGCTTCAAACGCGAATTCAAATCCAATCGTGTTTCCCTGGTAAGGCAAGGCATAGGCAAAAGGTTGGCGACCAAAAATGGCTTGGTCGCTTTCAAAAGCCTCCACATGGGAAACGCCTGAAGTACTCGTGACGCAAAGGCCAATCATTCCCTTTAATGCAGCCAGTCGAGCATAAACCAAAGGCGACCCCAAGGCTTGAGAATTGGAGACCACAACAATTGCAAGCCCCAGTTCTTTGGCTCTTTCAATAGCCAAATCCATCCCCTTGGTTGCAGCGACGTGCCCCAGGCCTTCGTTGGCATCCACAAATGAAATCGCAGGAGTGTTAGAAACCTGAATCGAGATCGCTCGGGGGTCGATATCACCTGTATCCATTGCATTTACATGCCTCGGTAGACTGGCACATCCTTCGGTGCACTTTTTGAGCCGGTCTGCATCGAGCAAACGCTCTGCTGCCAATTCGGCTTCAAATGCATACATCCCTTTGTTGACGAGTATCGAAGTCAGAAAGGTTCGAAGTTTTGTACAATCCGAATTTGTCATTTGGGTATTATCCTGGTGTCGTTTTGAGAGTATTTCGTAATGATACGCATTCGCGTATTTATTCTCACGCTGGTTGTTGCTTGGCCCTATGTCATTATCAGGCGACGATCAATCACGCAACGCAGGGTTTTATTGAATTTGGAATGATCTACTTCGACGGTATATCCGAACTGGCATCGGAAGCGGAGGCGGAATCCGTATCGGAATCAGACATTGTGCTCGATTCCTGAGGCTGCGATTTTGGTGTAGGCTTCTTTTTAATTACAGAAACAATATCTTGCAAAGGGGTGACAATTCGGCGGCGGTCTTCGTAAACGACAACCACTTGCTTAGAGATAATCTCGTGAGAAATGACTTTCCCCTGTCCTTCTCTGGTAACGACCTCGGCACCAATTTTAGGGAGTTCACGTCGAAATTCCTGATAAGTATCGTACTCATAACGCAAGCAACATTTGAGACGTCCGCACCGTCCTGAAATTTTGTTGGGGTCGAGTGTTGCTCGTTGAACCTTCGCCATCTTCATCGAAACCGGCGGCTTTTCAGTCAAGTGCGTATTGCAACAAACAGGTTTTCCGCAGTCGCCGTAATCAGCAAGTAATGTCGCTTCGTCTCTGACACCAATGTGCCGCATGACGATACGCACATTGAGTTCCTTCTTCAGCGATTTGACCAGCTCGCGAAAATCAACGCGGTTCTCTGCCAGGAAATACACAACCACCAATTCGTCACCAAACAGATGCTCGACATCTACCAACTGCATCTGCATTTTTCGTTCTTTAAT
>JAESQE010000057.1 GCA_016765335.1 Planctomycetaceae bacterium | reverse complement strand
GATTCCGATTTGATGATCGCTCCGGAAGAAGCTGCTCCCAAAGCAGAACCAGATCCCAAGCCAGATCCCAAGCCAGAACCCAAGCCAGAACCCAAGCCAGAACCTAAGCCAGAACCTAAACCAGAACCTAAACCAGAACCTAAGCCCGAAGCAAACACAGAACCCGTTTCCAATCAAGTCGAACTTGGTGGTCCCGGATTGACACAAGGAATTCCAGGAGCAGGCAAAGCGACTGTTGAGCAGGTTCAGAAATGGCTCGATCAAAAACAGAATCATGAAGTGCTCGAAGTCTCGTTACCTTTAGGGTTGAGAGATGGAAAAATTCCTGAAGGAGTTTTGGAAGCGAATCCTTTGACGCGTGCGAAAATTGAACTAGGTCGGCAGCTATTCTTCGATACTCGTTTATCAGCCGATAACACGATCAGTTGTGCCAGTTGTCATAATCCAGATGAAGGATACGGGGCACATACGCAGTTCGGTGTCGGAATTGATGGCCAGGAAGGTGGTCGAAATTCTCCGATCAGCTACAACCGTATCTTGAGCACATTGCAGTTCTGGGATGGTCGAGCAGGATCTGTTGAGGAACAAGCGGTTGGTCCGATCGCTAACCCGATAGAGATGGGGAACACGCACGTAAAAGTGGTTGAAGCTCTGAAGAAGATTCCGGGTTACAAAATGCAATTTGACAAAATCTTCGGCGAAGAAGGAGTCACGATTGGCAATGTCGGAAAAGCGATTGCTTCGTTTGAACGCGTGATTGTGACTGGTCCGTCTGCGTTCGATTATTTTGAACGCTTGAAACCGTTTGCTCAGTTTGAAGAAGAAGACTTTGAAGACGATCCCGAGTTGAAGAAAGAGTATGACGAATTGGTCGCATTTTCTAAGAAACACCCGATGTCAGAATCAGCGGTTCGTGGTCGCGAATTGTTCTTTGGGAAAAAAGTCAATTGTGCAGCTTGCCATGTCGGTGCGAATTTAACGGATGAGAAATATCATAATCTGGGTGTCGGGATGGATGCAGAAAAGCCTGACCTGGGCCGTTTCGAAGTCACCAAAGTTGATAAAGATAAAGGAGCATTCAAAACTCCAACCATTCGAAATGTTGCTCAAACTGCACCGTATATGCATGATGGCTCCCAAAAAACATTGCTGGAAGTGGTCGAGCATTACAACAAAGGGGGCACACCAAACGAATTCCTCAGCGATAAAGTGAAGAAGCTGGAGCTGACAGATCAGGATAAGAAAGATCTGGTTGCGTTCATGGAAGCATGCACCGGAGAATTTACTCCTGTTAATACTGCTCGCCTGCCAGAGTAATTTGATTTTTCTGGTGAATTCTTGTTGAACTTATTAACTCTCCTTCGGCTGATTTTCAGTGCCGAGGGAGAGTTTTTTTTCAATACCAGCCCGAATCGCCAGCGCGTGAATCAAATCAAGGCTAGTCATAGCATTGTCAGGATCACTTTCGAGGGAGTAGTGTTGTGCTCATAGGTTTTCTCTCTGCGATGTCCCGAACTGGCTTACGTTATGGGCTGGTAGATTCAATCTCGCAATCGGGTAAAGCAGCTTTCAGTGCAGCAATGCCTTTTACGGTTACCTTGCTCCCTTCAAGACGAATCCATTTCAATTTTTTAAGCTTCTTCAAATGGTTTAAGCCGGTGTCACTAATTTGTGTATTCAAAAGACTAATGGCCTGCAAATTTGGAAGTTCTTGCAGATGGCTCAACCCGGCATCGCTTACCTGCGTGTTAGAGAGATTAAGACTTTCTAAATTCCCAAATTCTTTCAAATCAGCAAGGTCGCTGTCATTGGCAGAAGAGTTTCTCAAGTCGAGAATTTTGACCATCCCCAGTGGGAAAACATGGTCTTTTTCTAAGACATCACGAAGCCAGTTTAGCCAGTCCACCCGGGAAGCTGAGTTGAAATTGATCCTGCAATCTGGTAATGCGGCTTGCAGTTGGGTAACCCCTGCCTCAGTCACTATTGTGTATCGAAGATCTAGCACTTGCAGATTCGTAAAATCTTTCAAGTGGACTAGGCCAGCATCACTCACTTGAGCGTAACGCAGTTCGAGAGTTTTTAGATTCATAAGTCCTCTCAAATGGACTAATCCTGCATCACTCACATGTGTGTTGCGGAGCCAAAGGTATTCTAGGCTTGTAATATTTTTCAGATGGCTAAGGCCGTCATTACTCACATGCGTGTAATTGAGATCCAGCTTTTTCAGATTTGTAAGATTTTGTAGATTACGCAGCCCTGCATTACTCACTTTCGAATCATCGAGATAGAGTTCTTTCAGTTTTGTAAGTTCTTTCAAATGGTCTAATCCGACATCGCTCACACGTGTATATTTAAGATCAAGATGTTCCAGGTTTCCAAACCTTTTCAGATAGGCAAGATCGTTATCGACACTCGTAGTTTTATTTAGCTTTGCTTTTGTGACCGTCTCAAACGCAAGGAGCTGGTCCTCTCCCAGGGTGTCGCGAAGCCAGTCTTGCCAATCCACCGGCAATGATCCCAAAAGGAAGCCGGGTGTTGTTTCGACAGATCCTCCAAGTGATTCCACATACTTAATCGCTCGATGATTTTGGACAAACGGGATCGTGGCAGACGTCAGTAGAATGAGAAATACTAAAAAAACCGACGTCCAAAACCATGCGGGATGAGTCACTTTTTTAATAATCTGCTCTGGTTGCTTCATTATCAATTCCGCTGTCCGCGTTATTCTTCGGCTGCGATTTGTTCCATGAGTTCGTCTGTGATGTTGAAGTTGGCGGTGACGCTTTGGATGTCGTCGCTTTCTTCGAGTTCGTCCATCAGTTTCAGCATTCTTCTGGCGTCGACAAATTCAGTTAAATCGACGGAGTTGGAAGGGACGCGGGTCACTTCAGCCAGTGTTGTTTCAATCGACGCATCTGCCAGAGCTTTTTCGACAGCTTCGAAATCGTCGGGTTGGCAAAATACTTCGTGGTTATCTGCTCCTGATTTGACGTCATCTGCACCGGCTTCCAACGCCAGGTCCATTAAATCATCTTCGCTGATTGCATCGCCCGGGATAACGAAAACGCCTTTTCTTTCGAACATCCAGGCAACGCAGCCCGTTGCACCGAGGTTGCCTTTTCGAAGATCGAAAATCTTGCGGATTTCGCTGGCGGTTCGATTGCGGTTATCCGTTAAAATATCGCACATCACAGCGACGCCAGCAGGGCCATAACCTTCGTAGAGTAGTTCTTCGTAGGCTGCACCGCCCGATTCGCCGGTTCCTTTTTTGATCGCTCGTTCGATGTTGTCTCTGGGCATACTGTTTTTACGAGCTTT
>JAESQE010000056.1 GCA_016765335.1 Planctomycetaceae bacterium | reverse complement strand
ATTGGAGACATGATCATTGTACTTGCGACCAACAACATTTGTATCGAGTCCCGACCCCGAAATTTCTTTGCCGATTTCATCAATAATCAGCTGGTCAATTTTTTTGATCGGAATTCGAGGCATCAAAGATTCGGCTTGTTTTAGCAATGCGGCTTCTTTTTGTGCCAGCTGAGAAAAGGGAATTGCTTCGATGGTGCAGATTTCTTTGTTGGAATTTTCAAGCAAAGAAATGCCTCCCATGATCGAAGCCCGAGAGGCAATGATATCTACACTTTCGCTAACAATTTTTTCAAAGGGGAAATCGTGAGCAGCTCGATGGTATGCTGCTGCCCCGGTTGCCTTGCCCAGGCCAATGGTCAGCATTTTTTGGATGCCCGATTGTATCGAGCCAGAGAAAATTGTGTGAGGTTTGATACGATTGCAAACTAACAAGTGGTCCGCAGTGATCGCAGTCTTAGAAAAGTGAACCGGTACGCCGTGCGACGTTGTTCCGAGTTGTTCGGTTTCGATCTCTGCACGAATTTCAATGCCCAGCTTTTCTGGGCAGATTCCTAAGGCTTTCAGTACGTCTTGTTGGCCCTGGGCGGTTGCTCCGCCATGACTTCCCATCGCAGGGATAATAAAGGGCTTTAATTGTCGTTTTTTTAGTTCTGTGATGATTGTTGTGATGATCTCAACTAAATCAACAATTCCACGGCTGCCCACGGCAACTGCAACACTCTGTCCTGCTTTGACATTGGCACCATTGAGTAGTTTATCCAATTCCTGGATAACTGAACTCTGGACATCAACAGCCGGAGCAGTTTTCAGAACTTGATGAACCAGTGAAACCATTGGTAACGACGACATGAACGAGATCCGAAACTAATAAGACAAAAGGGCAGGGGACTGGGCAAGTATCCCGTTTATTATATTCATTGCAAAGAATCGTCTCCAGTTAGAAGCCCACGGTATTTCAGGATTTGCATGGGGAATCAATGCTCAATCGCTGGCTTTTTTCAGCCCACCAACTTCTACTTTATAATTATCTTGGGGTATTTGTCTTGCGGGCAACACCGGTCGCGATGGCAGCTTGTGCAACNGCGGTNGCAACNGCNNTTGCAGNACGNGGATCGAANACGCTGGGGANAATGTAGTCGGTGTGTAGNTCTTCGGTCGGTATGATTTCTGCGATGGCCTGGGCGGCTGCAATTTTCATTTGCAAATTAATCTCTTCCGCTCGGACATCCAGAACTCCTCGAAATAGTCCGGGGAAGCACAGAACATTGTTGATTTGGTTTGGGTAGTCCGAACGCCCCGTTGCCATCACGCGAACATGTGGTTCTGCTTCAGCGGGGGTGATTTCAGGATCTGGGTTAGCCAGTGCAAAAACAATGGCGTCGCTTGCCATGCCCGCGATGTCTTTTTTGTTGAGCAGGTTCGGGCTGGACAGGCCAATGAAAACATCTGCGCCGGGAAGTATGGATTTTAAATCTCCCTCAGTGGCTTGTTGATTCGTGTGTTCTGCAATCCACTGTTTGAGTTTGTTTAGACCTTGCCGTTTTGTAGAGATCGCTCCTTGACGGTCGCAAACAATAATGTGTTGAATTCCCATTTCCATCAACAACTTGGTCACAGCAGTTCCGGCTGCACCAGCTCCATTGATCACAACGCGGATTGTATTGGGCGNTTTACCGATTAACTTCAGAGCATTAAACAAGGCAGCGTAAACAACAATGGCGGTGCCGTGCTGATCGTCGTGGAAGACGGGGATTTCCATCTCTTTCGAAAGTCGCTCTTCAATCTCTACACACCGGGGAGCAGAAATGTCTTCCAGGTTGATNCCNCCAAAAGAAGGTTCCAAGGCTTTNACGATGGTGATGATTTCTTCGACATCTTGAGTTTGCAGGCAAATCGGGATTGCATCGACATTTGCGAATTCCTTGAACAGAATGGCTTTCCCTTCCATCACAGGCATCGCTGCTCGCGGACCGATATTCCCCAGACCAAGCACCGCAGAGCCATCCGTTATGACTGCTATTGTGTTTCGTCGAATCGTCAGGCGGAAAGAATCATCCGGATCCTTGGCAATTGCAGTACAAATACGAGCAACGCCCGGGGTGTATGCCATCGAAAGATCGTCACGAGTTTTAATCGAAATTCGCGGTCGAATTTCGAGCTTTCCACCCAGGTGCATCAAAAATACTCGGTCAGAAACATTAACAACGACAACATCTTCCAAATTGCCTAATGTCTCAGCGATCTGCTCTCCGTGTTCAACATCGGTTGCGTTGATGGTGAAATCTCGGGTGATGTAATTTGATTTTGTGCTAACAACATCGACTGCTCCGATCGACCCCCCAGCTTCTCCNATGACAGAAGTAATCATTCCCAGGTTTTTAGGAGAATCCGGATAACGCAAGCGTGCAATGATACTGTATCCAGCAGACGTATGAGACATAGGAGAAGTTCCGTCAAAGATTCATGGTTCGTGTTGAAAATTAGTTTTACTCAGAAACGATGTCTTGAGTAAAGCGGAATGTAGCATACTGAGGTCGATGGATTGTGACAATATCGAGATTTGTAGCCCCATGGTATGTTTTCTGGACCCTCTGTTAATTCATAAAGACATTGCAAACGGAGGAAAGGGATTCTTGTCTGCCTTGAATTAAGGCATGCTCAAACTACACACAGACAGGAATGTCTGTGCTCCNTGTGTGAGAATGTCTGTGCCTTCTATGTGGTAATGCCTGTGCTCCCTATGTGGGAATGGTCTGCTTCTGGCTTATTTCTTCCATCGCTTGGCAAGTGTTTCCCAATTTGGATTGTCGTTGATTGGAAGGTCTTGGAGAAGAGGCTGGGATTCTACCACTTGTTCGAATAAGTCGGCGATTGCTTCTCCCATTTGCCATAACGCATGACGAAAGTTCGCTTTCTGTGCCAATTCGACCATCTGCTGATAATCAAGCCCGTCTGTGATTTCACTTAATGAATCATCACATTTCCAGCGGCCTTTTTCTCTTCTAAGACTGAGTTGCTTAACCAGCCTGGGGTTTCGAATCTTTTGATACCTGCGATTTTCGGTCATCACAGCCATCGTTAACTTTTGCAGATCGGGGTCCCAGGCGTTCGGATAATTCTGTGCCAGGCGACCTTGCGGTTTAGCAACTCGCATATAGTGAGTTTGGATTGGTTCCACGGGAGTGTCGCTGAGGTCATCCAGCAAGTTGGCCCAGTTCAAGTTGAACTCCTTGATGCCAATTTCATTGAACGTGACTAGATCTTGAATCGGTCGGTTTTGTGCGTTGTATTTCCCTTTGAGTAAATACAAATCAATCCCTGGACGGACCGATTTGATTAAGCTGTCTCCAATCACGTGCGTCAGCCACCCGAAGCAGTAAGCAATTTTGCGATCTCCTGCACCGAACAATTCAATGGCATCGCCGATCACATCAGCAACGTAGTCCGCCAGATGATCCCAAGGCAGCGTGTTTTCGGTTTGATTGTTGTTCCAGCCAAAGACCAGATGAGATCTTCCGTAGAGCATCGTCCCGATTTCTTTAGGGATGTATTCCCAGCCGCCATGTTTTAGCTTCCAGGGGATGACCTTGCCTCCGGTGAGAGGACTTTTTTCAAGTTGCATCGAACCGTACCCAACATCTTCTCCGGTATCGATGCAAGTGGCGGCTGGCATCGTTGGAACATCGCACCCCAGATAAGAACCTGCAAGGTAACTTGAAAAATGACGATGCAGAATCGGCGCAATAGGTGATTTTCGTTGCTGGGCAGCTTTGGCGCCCAGAATTGCATACATCGTATGACCAACTATTCCACTCATATTGTTCCTCAGAGGTTTCTAATACGCATTCGCATATTGGTTTACGCGTTGGATGTTCCTTAAGTCCTTGTCAGTACAAGGCCACGAGTGAGAGCTTCTCGCAAGTATTAATTGAATTTGGTATAATGAGAACTTTCGTGAACACTTAAACTTGGAACTAAACAAAAGCTTTTTGGGCACAATAGCATTTTTTCAGATTCAGAAGTGAAAATATGGAGATAATGCCTCGAAAACAGAATCGCTGTCCTCGTAAGCCTTGTAGAGTTCAGCCAATTTTGTGATTCTTCCAGATTAGTCTTTGAGAGTATATTATTGGATCAATCAAAAGTGAAAGTTCAGGCAAAGATGGCTCGTCAATTTATCAATAAAATTACCGATGGAGAACCAGTCGATGAAATTTTCGCGTTAGCCGACAAGCAATTGCGAGCCAACCGCAATGGAGATGGTTATCTGCTGGCCGATTTACGCGACAAAACCGGATCGTTACACGGTTTGCTTTGGAATGTCAGCGAAGACAGTCTGTCCCACATTAATGCGGGCGATTATGTCCAAGTCAAAGGGAAAGCCCAGCTCTACAACGGCAACATGCAGCTGATTATTACACGGATCGATTTGGTGAATCAGGCCGAAATTGATCCGGAAGATTTTCAAGCCGGGACCGATCAGGATGTTACAGAACTTTTTGAACGGTTACAAAATTTCCTGCAAAGTATCTCCGATCCACAGTTACGTAAACTCATGCAGGTTTTTCTGTCTGATGAATCAATGATGGAGCAGCTCCGCATGGCTCCGGCAGGCACCAAAGCTCATCATGCGTATTTGGGCGGATTGATTGAACATATTGTGAATCTGATGGAAGTCGCTTCCCGGATTGTGGATTTGTATCCGTCAGTCAATCCCGATTTGTTGACCGCAGGCATCTTTTTGCACGATCTGGCGAAGGTGCGAGAACTCGGTTACGAAGGGACGTTCGTTTATACCGATGAAGGTCAGTTGATTGGGCATTTGGTGATTGGAATCGAAATGCTCAACGAAAAAATTCAGACTCTGGAACAGCAAGGCGAACATCTTGAAGAAGAAACCGTTTTGCGATTAAAGCACATGATTGCATCGCATCACGGAACTTACGAATTCGGCAGCCCGAAACTTCCGATGACTCCCGAAGCGATTGCACTGCATCATCTTGATAATCTGGATGCCAAGGTCAATGAGTACGCTGCGATCATCGAAGCAGACCCCAACAAAAAATCTCATTGGACCCCTTACAATCCTCGCATGGACCGCAAACTATTCAAAGGCATTTCCGAAGGGTAGGTCGCCATGAATACAATTCAATCCAATGCAACGGAAATTAATGGTGTCAAAATTCATGACACTTTTGCGGAGGCTTTTGGGGTCACCGGGACTCGTTTGATTATCACTGCGATTTCAAAGCGGTGGGTTCAGATTGCTGCTCAGGAATTAACCGGGTATGGCACGAGTGTCATTGCCTGTGATGCTGAAGCGGGCGTTGAGCAGTTCATGGACGAAGATCAAACGCCAGATGGTCGTCCCGGGGTTGCGGTGATGCTGTATGCATTCAACCGGGAATCGTTGGGCAAAGCTGTTGTTAAACGAGTGGGGCAATGCATTTTAACTTGCCCGACAACTGCTGTTTACAATGGTGTGCACGATTGCATCAAAGAAAAGATGATGCCCGTAGGAAAACAGTTACGTTATTTCGGAGATGGATTCCAGTCTTCGAAAGTTATAGGAGCCGAGCGATTCTGGCGAATACCAGTCATGGATGGAGAGTTTTTCTGTGTCGATTCGATTGGTTCGTTCCGAGGCATCGCAGGCGGGAATTTGCTTATTGGTGCGAAAACGCAGCTTCAATCGCTAGAAGCGACCGAAGCCGCGGTGCGTGAAATGGATCGTTGTCCGGGAATCATCACACCGTTTCCCGGGGGGATCGTGCGAAGCGGAAGCAAGGTTGGCTCGCAATATAAAGGGTTAGTTGCCAGTACCAACGATGCACATTGCCCGACGTTATCAGCACGTTCAAAATCGCATCTATTGCCCGAAACAACTGCGATGTACGAAATTGTGATTGATGGCAACTCCGAACAAGCCATTGCAACTGCAATGAAAAAAGGGCTTTATGCAGCTAGCCAGTCTCCCGGTGTAACAGAAATTTCAGGCGGGAACTACGGCGGGAAACTCGGGAAACATCACTTCCATCTACTCGAACTTCTCGATTAGTATCCACGTTGATGAGTTTCAAACTGCCCCAGATCGCCTATCTGAAATTAATAACAGCCCGCCTTATGAATCAGATTCCCTCAACAACGAATTCTTCAGTGACTTGCAATCCGACAAAACGCGAACATCAAATCGTTTGGATTCTGCTTGCAGTTTTAGCGGGACTTTTATTGGCTCGCCTGGCTTATTCGCAGCCACTTCGAAGTGCGAATGATCGTTCTCGCTGGTGTACTGTTTGGTCGCTTGTGGAAAACGGGTCTTATCAGATTGATGAGATCACCACTCACCCGGGCTGGGATACGATTGATAAAGTTCGACACGAAGAACATTTCTATTCGACCAAGCCGCCGCTTTATCCCACGATGCTGGCGGGCATGTACTGGGGGATTAATAAAACAACCGGGCTGACTCTTTTAGAGGATACCAAAACAGTCACTCGTACCATTTTGCTGCTTGTGAATATCATTCCGTATTTGATTGCGATGTATTGTTTGTGGGGGATTTTGGTCAGCGCGATGTTTACTTCAAAAACGCGTCTGATTCTTCTCGGGATAGCTGGTTCGGCAACAATGCTGACTCCGTTTTTAACAGTGCTCAATAATCATACCGTTGGAGCGACATCGCTAATTATTGCCTTGTATGCAGCTGTGAAAATATTTGAAGCCTCGAAGGATCAAGTAAGCTCACAAACTCGTTCGGTGACGGGGAAAAACGGCATGTTTGTGCTGGCTGGTTTTTTTGCTGCCTTTACGTGTTGCAACGAACTGCCAGCTGCACTGTTCGGATTAGGAATATTTTTGATCTTGCTGCGATACGATTTCAAAAGAACCTGGCTGTTTTTTGTCCCCGCTGCATTAATTCCTTTGGTCGGATTCTTTGTGACCAATTACCTGGCGACCGGCGGTTGGAAGCCGTTTTACATGTATTATGGCACCGAAAAATACGTCTACGAACATCTGGGCATACCTAGCTATTGGGCAGATCCGCGGGGCGTCGATAAAGCTCGCGATTCCGTTCCGGTGTATATGTTTCATTGCCTCGTTGGACATCATGGGGTCTTTTCACTGAGTCCCATTTTACTGTTGATGATTCCCGGTTATTTCATTGGCTTGCGGAATAAGTCGTCCGTATTGCGAGTCGTCCATTTCCTGGGAATCTTTTTGACTGTTGCGATCTTTGCGTTCTATTGGAAGCGGACCGAAAACTACAACTATGGCGGCGTCAGTGTCGCGCTTCGCTGGGTGTTATGGTTAACTCCGTTTTGGCTACTTGCGATCGCAGAGGTTGTGAATGTGCTCAGGGCAAGACGTTGGTTGCCTGTGTTATTGATTCTGCTTATTGTTCCTTCTCTGTATTCTGCATGGGGGCCTTGGCAAAGTCCGTGGCAGCAACCATGGATTTTTAACACGATGACCCGCCAAGGCTGGATCGACTATTCCGATCCACCTAAGCAGTTTGCTCAACCACTCAATACATGGTTCAACAAGTTGCCCGATTCTCCTCAGAGTGATGACGAATATTGGATCGAATTCACAGATGGGAAATCAGTTGTTCTCAGAATGGAAGATGCAGGCCCGATTGAATTTGAACAGATCCCCGCCCGGTCGATTACCGTCAAACATTTTGATGCAGCAGGCAAGGTAGTTCGCGTACAAAGTTTGACTTTGGATGTGCAGAAATTTGCAGCCGGGAAATCGCCCAAAGAAATCCTGCTTGCATGGAGTGACGATGCCCCGCAAGCGACTCGAAAAGATCAACTAAAGTTTCTTCACGGCCTTCCTGGTACACGAGATTACCGAGAAGGGCGGACGCGATACCTGTTTCATTCGATGCGAGAAAATGCGTTTCGATGTCAGCTCGCAGCAACACGAATTGTGTACACAGACACCAAACGCGAATTCCGCTGCGATCTGTGGCTGTGCAAAGAACTCCCTTTCGGCACCTACAAAAAACTAACAACAATCACCGCCCCCAAAGACAAATCAAACTCCAGCAAAAAAACACTTTCACTCGCCCGCACAGGCAAACTGCTAGAATAATCGGTGGCTGTCTTGCGTATCAACAAGAAGCGACATCCTCAGTTCTCAACGAACAATCAGAGCTAGATTTCATGAATACTCCATTCAAAATGGGAGTATTTCGGCATACATCGCTAGGAAACGTGAAAAATTGTTGTCAAGAATTTCGTGATAAATTTGTATCATAGTCAAAATTTCCTTAAGTAAAATCTTGACAGAATGAAATTAAGTACCCATTGTGAACGGAGGTTTCTTGTTCTGTTGGTTCGTCGGTTCGTCGGTTCGTTGTCTAAGGATATAGCATGATCTCTTCTGTACAAAAGATTGTTGATTCCCTGCACACTTCATTGTTTGCCCCACCTTCACGGCGATCAAAAGCACATGTATACGGGGGGGGGGAATAGGCTTTCTGCGGTAGTTGATACGCTGGAATCTCGTGTCTTATTAAGCGGGACATCGCTCGATGCCGATTACCAACTATATCTCGATGCCGTTGCTGCCGCTGATGCTAATTACTTGCTTGATGCCCAGAACGCAGCTGAAAATTACAATTCTGCGGTGGATCTGGCTAACTTAGATTTTGTTAGCGATGAATTAATTGCTTGGAATTCTTATAATGCTGCCGTCAATCTCGCAGATGCAGTCTATTTAGGGGCTGCCCAAACTGCATCAGATAACTACAACTCAGCAATTGATGCCGCTGATGCTGCCTATCTTTCTCAGATGACAACAGCAGGAGGGCAATACGATACAAATGTAGGTATTGCAGATGCTGCTTATGAAGCCGATGCACAGGCCGCAGTGGATGTTTACAACTCTTCGGTAGTTGTGGCTAATGACCAGTACGACACAGCTGTTGATACTGCTTATTCAATCTATAGTGGACTGGTTGCAAGTGCAGACGCAGTTTATTCTAATGCTGAAAGTGCAGCGTTAGAAGCTTACTCATCTGATTTTGCTGAGGCAACCAGGGTTAGAAATTCATCAAATGATTCCGCAATTGATGATTATATAGCAACTGTGGATGTCGCCGCAGTGGCAGCTACAGCGGCTTACCAAACCGCCCTTGATAACTACAACTCCACCATGGATGGCGCAGATGCCACATTTAATGCTGCCGCGCAAGTCGCGGCAGATGCGTATAATTCGACAATGAGCGGAGCAGATGCAACATATATCACAGCGATGAATGCTGCTGACGCTGCATTCGATTCGGCAGCTCAAAGTGCAGCCAATACTTACATCGGAATTGTCGATCCTGCGTATCAATCTTATGAGGATACAGTTAATGCCGCAGATTTGGCGTGGAACAGTGCCTATAATGCAGCCTGGAATTTGATGATGGATGCAATGATGAATGGTGGAGATACCTCTGCTGCCGATGCGGCATTCGCTGCCGCTGATGCCGCTTGGTATTCAGCCGAGGAGTCTGCCTGGAATACATATATTGCTATCGAAATCGCTGCTGCCGCAGCTTACGATATTGAAATTGCAGATGCTTACTCCCAGTGGCAAGTTGCTGCTGCTGCCGCCACTTCTGATTGGTACGCTACTGAAGCAACAGCAGCAGCTACGTATCAAGTAGCCTATGACGCTGCCCTGCTGGAATGGAATTCAACTGAAAGCACCGCAGCAGCTGTATACGAAGCTGATACCAATCTTGCTTCCGCAAATTTTGATACCGCAGAAGCTGCTGCACGGGACACACTCACTGCCGCAATTGATGTCGCAAATGAAATATGGGTCGCAGATGAAATTATTGCCTGGACACAATACGAAGCAGATATGGCCATNGCNTCGGCTGCCTNGGTTNCCGANGANGCNGCGGCGTGGGATGCATTCGTGGCTGCTGAAGCAGTCGCAGCAGCAGAGTGGACTTTAGCTGAAGCAGCGGCGGCAGCTAACTTTGATATCGCAATTCAAGCAGCAGATAATGCATGGATCGCAGCCGAGCAAACCGCATGGGATGCTTTTATGGCAATAGAAGCCACTGCTAATGCAACGTGGCAAACTGCTATTGATAGTGCATGGGCTATTTATGACAGCGCATGGGAGGCAGCTGAAGCCGCCTGGGATGTAGCCGAGAGTAATGCTTGGGGAATATACGAAGCTGCNGTTGCTGATGTTCAGGCAGCATGGAACACTGCTGAAACAACAGCCTGGGATGCCTATACCGCTTCAATGGCTGCTACCGAAGTTGCCTGGGCGAATTCAGAAGCAACCGCTTGGCAGGCCTTTGGGGTGGCTCAACAACAACAAGCTCCTCCAGTTGGAGGTGACGGGACAACATCACAGACTGTGTACGATAATGACAGTCGTCAATTGACACCGCAGGAAAGAGCATTTATTGAATATGTTTTCAAGAAATCTCTTCCTGGTATTAACGAAAGTGAGCGTCTCCAGGTCGCTCTCGCTGCAACTCTTGCCAAAGTAACTTTGTATAACGCAGAACTGCGTACCGAGTGGTATTGGGCAAAGAACGTACTGGCTCAACAGATATTAAATTGGAGTCCAAGTACGGGGGCTATCAGCTTGGGAACTGACCAGTTTTATCGCAATGACAAGTCTTACCCAGCCCAACCAGGAAACATCAGCATCGCTTTGATTGCTCACGAGACATTTCATTCATATCATGCAGAAGGAATGGCGTTGGGAACTCCTGCATTTCTGATAGGATATTTGTCAGATTACGCATCCGCTGCATGGTATGAATCAGATGGTTACCGTAAAAATCTTTCCGAAATATTCGGATTTGCCATAGAAGACACTGTTGAAGCTATAGTTGTGAAATATCCTGATGCCATGTCTTGGTTTGATCCCAATTCACCAAATTATGGACAGATTCCGGCTGGTTTTGATGAGACTGTTTCAACACTCTTTAATCGTTTCCTTAATCAAAGACTGAGTAAGTAAAATGAGTACTCGCAATGTAACCTTAGCTGGTCGATTCTCTTCGTGTTATGCAGTCTGTTTCTCTATATTACTCCTGACGGCTACGGGTTGCATACTCGGGGATGGTGGGACAGAGTTTCGGGGCAACGTGTTTGATGAAGACTATAAGCCGATTGTAGGAGCGGATGTAACCATGCTGTCTGATCCCGCAAACAAGAAACGCTTACTGCCGTCTTGGACGATACAGACAATTGCTGAAGGAAAGTTTCGCATTAGACGAGGTCACGCACCCGTCAAAGGCGGGATCATTCTGGAAGTTGAAATGGTAGGCTATGAACCATACAGCAAGCGATATGAGGCAGGGGATATCTACGCGAATTTGTTCATTGTCCTTAAAAAGAAAAAGCCAGAAGTGGAAGATCTAACGAAATGAGCATCCCCAGGCGAATCTTAACTGACCGAATTGTCTTGTGTCATTTAATGTGTTACTTCGTGTTATTGATGACAACAGCGGGTTGTATGCTCGGACATGGCGTGACTGATTTTCGTGGTACCGTGTTCGATGAAGACAATANGCCAGTCCTTGGAGCTGATGTAACGGTACTGTCTGATCCCGATAATAAAAAAAGTTTATTAACACCATTGACAATTCAGACAAAAACTGGTGGTAAGTTTAGTATTCGTCGAAGTCACGCACCTGTTGAAGGGGGGATCATTTTGAAAGTTGAAATGAAAGGTTATGAGGCGTACCGCAAGCGATATGAAGCAGGGGATGTCCACGCGAATTTGTTTATCGTTCTTAAACAGAAACAGAAAAAAACGGAACCGAATGAAAAACCTAATGTCAAACTCATAAAACCAGCACTGCGTGTTTTCTGACTTCTTGTCAGTCCAAGTCCACGGTCAATCGCTTCACGCAAGCTTTAAGAGAGCCTCTATTAATTGAATATCAGAGGTTCTCGAATACAGTTTGGTTGTAAACAACAGTTCAACCCCCCCCCCTCTCACTCCCCCTTCGTAAGGGGGAGAACCAATTAACAGAGGTTCCTTATATAGTAGTCAGTCAGCAGGGAGTTCATCAAGTAAACGGCCCATTTCCCGGACAGTTTGCATCACTTGTTCGAGATCTTCGACAAATGCCTGCGAGCCTTCCAGGTAACCAAGCCGACGTGCCAGGAATTCGCATTCCTCGGTATCGTGTTTGGGAACCGTTAACTCTCGGGCATCTCCTCGTACCATTCGTAAAGCATCAATCAACCGCCGCAAAAACCGATAGGCATCTCGAATTAGGACACGATCTTCGTGCGAGAGAATGCCCAATGCTTCGAGTTGCCTCAGTGCTTCACGTGTGTTTGTCGTTCGCAGTTCTGGATGCGTAGCCCCTAATGATATCTGTAAACCTTGAACCAGATATTCACAATCCACCAGGCCACCCTTACTAAGCTTGGCGTTGATTGTACCCGGTTTGACTAATTGACGTTCCTGCTTTTCTCGCATGCCTCGCATTGCAGATGTATCAAAACCTTCTGGAGTATAAACCAGTCTGTCTCGCAGTTTAGCAACACACAAACCAAATTCATGACAACCTGCAATCGGTCGAAACTTCACCAATGCCTGACGTTCGTAAGGCCAGGCAGCCCCTTCGGACGCGAAATATTTCTCAAAAGCTTCCAGCGAAACGGCAAGAGACCCGGCCTTGCCGTAGGGCCTAAGACGAAGATCCAGCTCAAAGATCCCGTCCCGTTTAGTCGTAATCACCGAACGGATGCCTTCAACAAGCCGGGTGTAAAATTCGTTATTGGAAATTGCATTCCCTCCCGATGTGCGACCTTTGCCTGTGTACAGAAACATCAGCTCAATGTCCGAAGCAAATCCAAGTTCCATCCCTCCACATTTCCCTAATGCAGCAACACAGAGTTCGCAAGGTTGTCCATTTTCAAGGACAGGCGATCCATAAGCTTCCATCAGTTCGCCTTGAATCATCGAGGTGGCTGCATTGAGAACAACTTCTGCGATATTGGTCAATTCTAAAGAAAACTGACCAAACGTTTCTTCCTTGCCAAGAATATGACGCATATCAGTACGTAACATTTCGCGATCTTTAAATGCATTGATTCGATGGATCTTTTCACTCCGGGAAACACCTGGCTCCAGCTCGGCTGCTAATTCCTCCTTCAACTGCTGAGCATTTTTAGCGTGCGAAAGACTTTCAATATCGGTAACGACCGGGAACAGATTCGAATACTGCAACCGCAAGAAGTCTTCCCAGAGAAAATCGCTGACACCCAGCAATTTCGCCAGCGCATCGAGCACTTTTGGCTGCTCCAGCGATGCCAGCTTTTCACTCCAGTCGGGTTGATCAAACAGTTTCTCTACCAGTTCCCGGAAATGAATCAAGGCTGATTCCGGGTTAGGGGCACCAGGGAGCATGTGAACGAAATGCTTGATCAGCACGATCGCTATCCGGAGCATGTTCAGCTTTTTTTCGTCCGTGATTTTGTTGCCATTCGAATCTGTTACGTATAATCGATCAGCAAGTTTATCTTGAGAAGAATCAATAATAACTCGATCAATCTGTAAACCGCTAATTGCAAGACCCGTTGTCAGTTCGTAAAGAAATCCCGGTACGTCTTCGCCCGTGATATCCAAAATTGTCGCCTGGGCATCGGTTTGGTTGTCTAATGAGATTTCCACGGGCAGCAACAGATTCGTTTCCGGAAGGCTTGTCCTCAATGCCTTACCGACTCGCTTGGCAAGGATTCCCTGAATCTCTCGATGCGGTCGAGTATGAAGCAAACTACTCAGATGGTCCAAATCTTCACTGTAACGCGCCCAGACTTCATCAGGAACAACATCTAATGGCGTGCTCACTTCAAGGACCGTTACAAATCGTTCATTTCTTTTCTTTTTCCCTGACCGTTCTGTCCCGGTGTTTCGTGTCGGGAACAGCCCCGTAAAAACGTGCCCTCGAACAATGTTGTAGCCATAAGTAAATAGTAAACCACAGGTAACAGAAAACTGTCCAACGGCATCCCTGCCCACAATGGTGACTCGCCAATGATTATCATCCTGTTTGCTCGCGGAGACTTTGACTGTTTCATGCTTCTCCAAGCTATCTAGCAACAGTGCATGCTCACTGATTTCTTCTTCACTGAATGTCAAGGCGTAATTGGGCTGAGCTTCTGCAATCAATTCCATCAAAGGCTTTGGCTCGACACCACCAGTCAGCGAAGTATCAAAAGGTTCACCCAGGTATTTATCATAAACTTTCCTGATCTTTTTGCAGTGATCTTCGTAGTAGGTGAGAAATGTGTTTGCATCAGGGAAATCAAGTTTGCGAGCCAGGTAGGAAAGCTCACGCGGTTCATTAGGCAGATGATGAATCTGTTTATAGTGCGTTAACTGCAACGCATGCTCAATTGTGCGAAGAAAAACGTAGCCATTAGCAAGTTGCCGGTATTCATCTGCTTGAATAAAATCGAATTCTGCCAGTTTAATTAATCCGTCACTGGTGTTGATGCTGCGGATCTCCGGGTGATGCATTCCTTGAGAAAGTTGCAAATACTGTGTCATAAATTCGATATCACGAATCGATCCCTTACCTCCTTTCACCTCGCCCCAGCTGCGACCTTGTTTTTTGAGTTCTTTTTCAATCGCGGATTTCATTTGAAGCACATTGATGCGAACTTCTTCTGCATCGACATCAAAAAT
>JAESQE010000055.1 GCA_016765335.1 Planctomycetaceae bacterium | reverse complement strand
GAACGAGACCCCAGAGCTTTGGGAAATGGATCAGTTTTTGATAACTACTCTTACGCCAATGCAAAGGAACGCGATTACCATGGTCGCTACATGAAGGGCGAAAAAATCAAAGCGGGTTGGGTCAACCCCAGCGACTATGAGGAAAAACCTTTGGATTAAAGATACCTCTAGAAAGATCGGTTCTCCCCCTTGGCAAGGGGGAGTTAGAGGGGGTTTTTAACTTGTTTTTAGAATCATACTGTCTTCAAGAAACTCTGGAATGAATCATTCAGAGATCCTCTTAAGATTTGAATCATACCAAACTCAATTAATACATGCGAGAATCTGTCGCTCGTGGCCTTGTACTAACAAGGACTGAGGGAACAAACAACGCGAGAACAAATACGCGAATGCGTAACAGGATGTGATATGAAAAATACCTGTTGGTTAACAACACTCTCGATCACGTTGGCGTGTTCGTTGTGCCTGCTGAGCTTTACGGAGAATCTGTTTGCTGAGGATTCAAGTGAATACAGCAAGGGGGAATTACTCTTTTCGCTGCAAGTCAAAGCGATTCTTGCTCAGAAGTGTTTTGCTTGCCATGGGGATGATCCCGAGACATTAGAGGGGGGGCTTGTTCTTACTTCTCGGGAATCGATCCTTAAAGGAGGAGATCGGGAGGAGATTGTGCTTTCACCAGGCAGTGCACCGAAAAGTTCGCTGTATCATTCGGTGACTTGGGAAAACGATGATTTACAAATGCCTCCGAAAGAGAATGATCGATTGACTCAAGAGCAGGGCTGGGCGGTTCGGGATTGGATCAACGCGGGAGCACCTTGGCCCGGGGTGGCTCGTGTTGAAAAAATCCGAGCAGAACGCGCTTCAGGCGTGACCATTAAAACATCTGGAGGACTCTCGGGTAATTGGACTGGCAGACGATACAAAACAGAAGATGTCTGGGCTTACCAACCTCTGGCCACTCCTGCTGTCCCCGAAAAGTACCTGCAAGGGACCGATTCGAAGCACCCGGTTGATGCATNCGTGAATCGGAAACTGGATGAAGTCGGGTTACAGCCTGCACCGCGAGCCGACCGTAGCGTGCTGATTCGTAGAGCAACTTTCGACTTACTTGGTTTGCCCCCCACGCCTGGACAAATTGCAGATTTTCTACAGGATACTCGATCTGATCGTGTTGCTTTTGAGGCAGTGATTGATCGTCTGCTGGCATCGCCTCATTATGGCGAACAGTATGCCAGGCATTGGTTGGATCTGGTTCGCTATGCAGATTCTTCCGGATTCNCCAATGATTACGAACGCCCCAACACCTGGCGGTATCGTGACTATGTGATCCGATCACTCAATGCGGATAAACCATTTGACCAATTCATCAAGGAGCAAATTGCAGGTGATGAAATTGATCCGAACGATCCAGAAATGCTAGTCGCGGTTGGCTTTTTAAGGATGGGGCCTTGGGAGCAGACCGGGATGTCCGTGGCAAAGATTACTCGCCAGTTGTTTTTGGATGATATCACCGATAGCGTTGGACAAGTTTTTCTTTCGCACCCGCTACAATGTGCCAAGTGCCACGATCATAAATTTGATCCCATTCCAACACGCGACTATTATCGCATTCAAGCTGTGTTTGCGACAACACAATTTGCTGGACGTCAAGCTGCATTTCTTGACGAAGAAAACATCCAGGGGTTTGAAGACGAACAGAAGTTTCTCAAGAGGCGTCTTAATAGATATAAAAAAATCCTGAGTGAGATTCAAAATAAAGAACTTCAAGTGACAAAAGAATGGTATGCAGATCGAAATTTGGAGTACGCCCCTCGACTCAAAAAGATCAAACAAGGAGTTCCTGAAGATAAAATTGCACCTCGTCGGCTTGGATTATCTCCCAAGGATTTTGGTCTGGAACGAATCTGTCGAAAGTTTATCACTCGTAATGAGTGGGAACTGGATCGTTATCAACCGTATGCATTTTCTGTTTATAGCGGAAAATCACCGACTCTTAAAAATGTATCCAAGCGTCTGGACATGCCAGGCAAGCCACTGCATACCGGAACTCTGGAAGAAAGTACGATATTGACTGGCGGAGATCCATTTTCGCCAGGGGCATCGGTTGTTCCAGGAACAATGAGTTGCATTGATTCGGTCACCAACCCAAAGGGCAAAGCACTGATTTCAAACGAGATTCAATTTCGAAGACGTGAATTAGCAAACTGGATTGCATCTGACCAAAATGTGCTGACAACCCGGTCGATTACCAATCGACTTTGGCAATGGCACTTCGGTCAGGGGATTGCTGGGAATCCGAATAATTTTGGTGCAACCGGCAAGAAGCCGACACATCCAGAGCTACTTGATTACCTGACCGGAAAGTTTCTCTCACAGGGTTGGACGATGAAAAAGATGCATCGATTCCTGATGACATCAGATGCCTATTGTCGCTCGACGACACCGCCGGACCGTAAGGCAATTCAAGAGAAAGATACCAATGGCCTCTATTATTCAACTTTCAAAGCTCGTCGACTTTCAGCTGAGGAGCTGCGTGATTCGATGATATTTGTCACCGGAGAAATGAACCCGTTGATGGGGGGATTCCAGTGCGTCCGGAAATGAATATGGAAGCCGCGTTTCAGCCTCGACAAATCATGGGAACTTATGCACCTGCTTATCAACCCTCGCCTCGCCCCGAGCAGCGACACCGTCGAACAATTTATGCTCTGAAAATTCGTGGGCAACGCGATCCGTTTCTGGAAGTATTTAATCAACCCAGTCCGGAAAAATCTTGCGAACAGCGAGAATCTTCAACCGTTTCTCCTCAGGTGTTTGCATTATTCAATAGTGAGCAAACTTACGCCCGAGCAATTCGGTTGGCAAAACGATTAACAGACGAAACGGATTCGAAATCTGAAGCGATGGCGTTCGGCTTTCAGCTTTGTTACGGTCGTTCCCCAACGCCTGACGAACTGACAGCCTGCCTGAAGCATTGGACTGCGATGACTAAAATGCATCAGGGAATTACTTTCCAAAAGAAGGTTTATCCGACTGAAATCACTCGTCGCAAAGTGGAAGAAAATACAGGGGAAGAGTTTGAGTCGGTTGAAATACTTGATGTCTACAAAGAATTTGTACCAGATTTACAGGCTGTTGATGTCGATGTAACAACACGAGGCTTGGCAGAAGTTTGTCTGGTCTTGCTGAACTCCAACGAATTTATTTATGTGCCCTAGTTTATAATGCAGTTTATAAAGTGTAGCCACAGAGATCACAGAAGGCACAGAGAACAAGATCGTCGAAAAGTGGGTTAAGTAAGGATGTCTGAGATTGAATAGAATGTTCGTGCTTGATGCAATTCTCCGNGCACTCTGTGTCCTCTGTGGCTTTTTCAAAATTAATAATGAGCTGAGTCTGCCATCGTAACTGCCTGGTATTTTTTACTCCAGCTAGTCTGATTTGACTTTCAAATATAATTAAACAAGTGGAATTCAATGCAAAATAATAATCATCTGAAATCCCCGGGAAGCAGTTTTATGCCTGATCGCAGAGAGATGATGTATGGTCTTGGAGCTTCTTTAGGGGCTGTTGCGATGACGTCGCTGCTTGCTAAAACTGCGAAAGCAGAAACAGGCACAGCTGGAAATCCTCTCTCAGCTAAAAAAGGGCATCATGCACCTCGCGCGAAATCGTGCATCTTCTTAATGATGGAGGGTGGCCCGAGTCATATCGATACGTTTGACCCCAAGCCCGCACTCGACAAACTGCATCTGAAGGAATTTGTTCGTTCGGGGGATAAGCAATCTGCAATGAGCAGCGGCAAACGCTATTACGTTCAAAGCCCATTCAAATTTCAAAAGACAGGGCAATGTGGCGCAGACATGACCGTAAACTGGACGAATCTGGCGGGCGTGGCTGATGAAATCTGTTTTTATCGCGGGTTGCAGGCAGAATCGGTGAATCATCCTACGGCATTGTATCACATGAATACGGGTAGCCGACTGGGTGGCGACCCCGCTGTTGGTTCCTGGGTCAATTACGGTTTGGGATCAGAAAATGAAAACCTGCCTGGGTTTGTCGTGCTGCCCGGCTTGTCGCATCCTCAGGGAGGTGCTTCGAATTGGGGGAATGGATTCTTGCCTGCTCGTTATCAAGGAACGCCTTTTCGTCCAGAAGGTTCTCCGATTCTCGATTTGCAGCCGATGCCTGAAATCAGTCGAGATCATCAACGAAAGAATCTGGATCTGTTATCTCAACTCAATCAAAAGCATCAAAGCCGATTTCCAGATGCGGACGAACTGAGTGCTCGAATGCAGAGTTACGAATTAGCGTTTCGAATGCAGATGGAAGTACCTGGAATATTAGATCTCAAAGCCGAAACGTCAAAAACACAAGCGGCTTACGGATTGGGGAAGGAGCCAACCGACAAATTTGGCCGCAAGTGCCTGATGGCTCGACGACTGATTGAAGCCGGCGTTCGGTTCGTGCAATTGTATGCGGGAACCTGGGATTCTCACGATTATATTCATCGAGCTCATGGTTCGCTTGTTCAAACTGTTGATCAACCAATCGCAGCTCTGATTGCGGACTTAAAAGAACGCGGATTACTGGAAGATACGTTGATCGTCTGGTGTGGTGAGTTTGGTCGCACACCAGATAACGGCTTACGGGGAGGCATCGCCTACGGACGAGATCATAATGCAAACGCAATGCCGTTTTGGCTCGCAGGGGGCGGAGTCAAAGCTGGGCATACCATTGGAGCAACCGACGAAATTGGAGCCAAGGCCGTTGAGGTGGTTCATCCGATTCGAGATATGCATGTCACATTGTTGCATTTACTAGGGCTGGATGACAATCGATTAACTTACTATTCAGGTGGTCGCTATAAACAGCTTTCGCAATTTGGCGGTAAAGTCATCGATGAAATTATCGCGTGACATGCAATTGCTTCACGCAGGTATTCATTGAGGTTTACCTAAGCAACTTCGACGATGGAAGGAAAGAAATACCAGCCCGAATCGCCAGTTTTGAAGTTGCGTACTTTTGCTGCTTTGCTTGGTGGCGGCTCGTATTTCCAGGAGTTAAAAGTTGTCCGCAGATGTTTTATTTTCTGACTCTCTTCAGCGGATTCCAGGCGTTTTCTGATGTGATTTAGCAAATGAGAGATCTCCTTTAATGTACCGGCGGCTAGCGACTTGCCGCTGACGATGCCCGATGGAAATGAACAAAAGGGTGGCTGGGGTGCAACGGAAATTCTTTGAGGAAACGATAGCCAGCCTATGCAAA
>JAESQE010000054.1 GCA_016765335.1 Planctomycetaceae bacterium | reverse complement strand
GTTAGCTTTACAGCGTTCTTTTGTGTCGATTGTGGTTAGAGGTACTTTGTCCCATCTATAGGCTGAAATACATTTGTGTCGTAAGACATTAATATTTCGTATACAATGACAGCAGAGCAATTCTTTTCCCATCCATTTTTACTGAGTTCAGATTCCAGTTCTTCCTCAAGGTCTTCGGGAGAAATCTTTTCTGCACCAGAACCTTCATGGTCAAAAATCAATAACAGGTGTTCGTATTGGTTGCAAAAAGTCCGTGCAAAAGGAACTCCTTTGCCACGACAACCGGAATCACGTCCTGTATGACGCAATATTTTATAGTCGACTTCTTTGATTTGAAAAGCGTGATGCCTGCCAAGCAAGGATAGCATCACATTTTCCGCATCGAGGTCGGCAACAATCACAAGGAGATCTTTTTTTGTTGTCATCCCAGAACCCCTGCAGCGAACAGTTCTCCCAAGTTAGTATCTCTTTGCCAATCAACAAGATGAGGATGATTATCCCCGCTAATAATGTCTGTAGCCCCGGTACGGTCTTTGGCAAAGCAGAGAACCTGTTCAGGGTTTGCCATGCTTAATAATACCGGGGAGTGACTCGCGACAAGAATTTGTGCATCAATTACGTTTGCAAGAGATTGATACATAGTTTCTACCGCAAGAGGGTGAATTCCATTTTCAGGCTCTTCGATCATAAAAACGCCGGTAGTTTCCGGCAAGTATGCCAGGAGAGTCAGGGTCAGCAATCTCAACGTGCCGTCCGATGCCAGCCAGGATGGAACTACGATATCTTCAGTCTTCGTCGAATAGGTCAGTTTTATATAACAATGGTGATCATCAGGGCGTTCATAAACCAGTATGTCTTTCAGGTCTGTTAATGCAGTCTGTAAGTGGGCAATCCAATCTCGAAATTCCGGTTCATAATTTTCCTTGAATGTTTTTAGCACCCAGGGTAGATTTGCCCCATCGTCCTGAAACTGTTTGGTTTGCCCTGGTGGGCTGGCAAGGCGTATTTGATTTGAATCCAAAATCACTTTTCTAATCGACTGCTTCAGTGAATTCTTCAGCCAGGTGGAAACCGGGAATTTTTCAAGATCTTCGACAAGATTTGCAAAAGCAGATCTCTTATCTCCAAACTGGAATGTAAGTATATGCCTGTCTTCGCTGTCGGGTTCAGATATAAAGATGCTTGTTCCAGCTTTTGGGCCTTTATGGATAATTCTTTTCAGGTCTTCTCGGGGGCCTTCGCTCAACAATGTATGTGGAAGGAACTTTTCTTCGGGAAACAATGTCTTCTGGGTACATGGATCTTCATCATTGTCTTTGAAAATCACATTTTCTGCTAGAATTGCAGGCTCTCCAGAGTAGGGGTCAATTCCAATTGCTACTTCGTATCGAATTGTTTTCCACTGCTCATTCAGTAGTGCAGGCAAAAACTTCTCCGGAATGGCAAATTCAACTGCAAGTTCAAATTTTTCACCCTCTCTGCCAAAGAGTAAATCTCGTGGATCAGATACTCTTTTTCTGATTGTTTCCTGCAAGCCGAATTCCAGCAGTTGACCAAGAAAAGAAAGGACATCTAAGAAAGTGCTTTTGCCGCTGGCGTTCGGACCAACGAGAATATGAAACGGCCCTAGCGGTTGGGAAACATACCGCAAGCACCGATAGTTTAATGCTTCAACAAGTGTAATCATATCCGTGTCACCCTAGTGCATATCCGAGAGGTTCGAAGCTCACTTAAACTCCAGCTGGTTCCAGCATTTCGCGGACATCGGAAATGCATCCGTTGATCGCAGCTGCGGTCACCATGGCTGGACTCATTAATAGTGTCCGACCGGTCGGGCTGCCTTGGCGGCCTTTGAAGTTTCGATTACTGGAGGANGCACAAAGTTGNCGTCCCTTTAATTTGTCGGGATTCATTGCTAAGCACATTGAACAGCCAGCTGCTCGCCATTCGAACCCGGCTTCTACAAATATTTTATCAAGCCCTTCGGCTTCGGCCTGCTTGAGAACTTGCTGTGATCCAGGCACGACTAAAGCTTTAACGCCCGGAGCTACTTTTCTGCCTTTGGCCAAGGCAGCAGCTTCCCGTAAATCTGAAATTCGACCATTGGTGCATGAGCCGATGAAGGTGACATCAACTTTCACACCTTTAAGAGATTGCCCAGATTTCAAATCCATGTAAGCGTAAGCTTCACGGATACCGGCTTCATCTTCAGGAGGAAACTGCGAAGTATCAGGAATGTTTTCGCTGATTCCGATAGCTTGTTCCGGGTTAATTCCCCAGGTAACAGTTGGTTCGATATCGGCTGCATCGAAAGTGACAACGTCGTCGTACTCTGCATCTGGCCCTGAAGCTAAGCTCAACCACCACGCAGCAGCTTTCTCGAATTCTTCCCCTTGCGGCGAATTTGGTCGGCCCCGCAAATATTCGATTGTTGTCTGGTCTGGATTGATGTAACCACAACGAGCACCCCCTTCGATACTCATGTTACATACGGTCATGCGTTCTTCCATCGTCATGCGATCAAAGACTTCGCCAGCGTATTCGTAGGCGTAACCGATCCCGCCTTTGACACCCAATTTGCGGATGATGTGCAGCGTGACATCTTTGGCGTAAACTCCAGCAGAGAGTTCTCCTGTGACAACAACTTTACGAACCTTTGCTTTGCCAATTGCCAATGTCTGAGTTGCTAAAACTCCTGCGACCTGGCTGGTTCCGATACCAAAAGCAATCGCACCGAACGCACCGTGTGTCGAAGTATGACTATCGCCACAAACAATTGTCAGCCCTGGTTGAGTCAGTCCCTGTTCCGGCCCGACAATATGCACGACACCTTGTCGATCATCATCAAGATCGAGAAGCGTCACACCAAATTCTTTGCAGTTGACTTCAATCGCAGTCATCATCTGCTCTGCTAATGCATCTGCAAATGGTCGAGCCTGGTTATCCGTTGGGACAATATGATCCACCGTGGCCCAGGTTCGTTCAGGAGCCATCACTTTTAAGCCGCGTTCGCGTAGCATCGCAAAAGCCTGCGGGCTGGTCACTTCGTGGATTAAGTGCAAGCCGATATATAACTGCGTCTGACCGGAAGGCAATGTGCCAACAGTGTGTAAATCCCAGACCTTATTAAACAAATTCCGTGCATCACTCATAACAAACCTTTTATAAGTTCTTCAAATTACCTGAAGTGTGTATCTGACCAAAAAAGGGCCTTGCGGATAGCAATGGAACCCTTTGTGGGCACTCAATCCACTTCAAGCTTGATCGATAATTATTCTCATTCAATTTACACCAATTCACGACAAGAGCAAGTCGAAACAAGTTCGTAATGTCGAGCAATCAGGGTTTCTATTCGGTTCATGATACCCTCAAACTATTGGAACCTCCATCACATAAGCGAAATCAATCCAAGAACATCAGGAAGAAAAAGAACTTAGCACCGAGAAAAAGAACGCAACGCCGAGAAAAAAAGTCAGCCCCTTTG
This sequence comes from Planctomycetaceae bacterium, assembly GCA_016765335.1. GTDB lineage: Bacteria > Planctomycetota > Planctomycetia > Planctomycetales > Planctomycetaceae > Rubinisphaera. The sequence continues at coordinate 7,574 of JAESQE010000054.1, read as the reverse complement.
ATTATTGGGTTCGTTTGAGTAAAATATTTTTTTCTTCGGTTAAGAGACTGCCCAGAACACAACAGGCAATACAGATATGTTTGAATCAATCACAAAGGGATTAGGCGATGCTCTTGGCAAAATGCAAAAGGGTCGCATCAACGAAGCGAATATTCGTGAAGCCCTGCAGGAAATTAAGCGGGCACTTTTAGAAGCAGATGTCAGTTATGATGTCGTTGACGAGTTCATCAAATCCGTCACCGAAAAATCGCTGGGTGAATCTGTCATCAAGGCTTTGAAACCAGGTGAGCAGATTGTCGGAATCGTGCATGAAGCACTGATTTCGCTGATGGGACCAGTTGATAATACTTTGCATTTCCGTAAGTCGGGCGTGTCCATCATTATGATGTGCGGTCTGCAAGGTAGCGGAAAAACGACAACTTGCGGCAAGCTCGCAAAAATGTTGCTGGCTCAAGGTCGCGAACCGATGCTGGTCGCAGCTGACCTTCAACGTCCTGCTGCGATTGAACAGTTAAGATTAATCGGCGAGCAAGTAGGCGTCCCGGTTCATACCGAAGACCCTAAAGGAACCAACCCGGTTAAAGTCTGCCAAAATGGTGTGGCTGCTGCCAAGAAACGCGGCGGCATCGATACCATCATTCTCGATACCGCAGGCCGACTGCATGTCGATGAAGACTTGATGAAAGAACTGGCTCTGATTGATCGCAAACTCCAGCCCGATCAGGTGCTTTTGGTTTGCGATGCCATGACTGGGCGAGACGCTGTTAGATCTGCCAAAGTATTTAATGATGCATTGGAACTTGATGGCGTCGTTCTCACCAAGCTCGATGGTGACACCCGGGGTGGTGCAGCGTTGAGCGTGAAGTCCGTCACCGGAGTTCCCATCAAATTTGTTGGTGTGGGGGAACAGCTCGATAAGCTGGAATTATTCCATCCAGATCGAATGGCCGGGCGAATTTTAGGCATGGGGGATATTGTCACCCTGGTCGAAAAAGCTCAGCAGGAATTTGATGCTGACGAAATGGAAAAACAACAAGAGAAAATGCTCAAAGGGCAGTTCACTCTTGAAGATTTCCAGAAGCAGATGAAGCAGATTAAAAAGCTCGGTTCGATGGGCGAAATCATGAAAATNATTCCCGGCATGGGCGGTCTCGCCGAAGCGATGGCTGACGTCAACCCCGACAAAGAAATCGGTCGCATGGAAGCAATGATGTCTTCGATGACAGGCGAAGAACGACGCAACCCCAGCCTGATTGATCGATCTCGACGTAACCGAATCGCCAAGGGAAGTGGTGCAGACCCTTCAGAAGTCGGTGGACTGATTAAACAGTTCAATGAAATGGCTGGCATGATGCAAAAAATGGCTGGCATGGGCATGCGTGATAAAATGAAAGCTGTCCAGGAACTTTCCGAGATGGGTGCCAGTAACCCAGCCGGTGGGGTTCAATCAAAAAAAATGCGAAGTAAACGTGGGCCAGCTGATTTGAGAAAGTTGGAACTCAAGAAGAAACTACAAAAAAAGCTCGCAAAAAAAGCTCGAAAACGAAACCGATAAATCGAGTGACTGTTTAGTAAAGCGAGAAGCACTTTAGGGGTGCCACTGCTGGCTTGCCCAGCAGTGTGGTTGCGAATGAAGATTTGCGAGTTACTTCAAATTACATCGTTAGTAATAATCGACATAATTCGTACTGAGTTACTGGCATGAAAATCAGAAAGTCGTCCGTCAATTGGACCAATCAGGCGAACCGGCGGCGAACACCTTGCCGCTCACAAGAAAAACCCAAATAAAAGAGCCTCGAATGCAACAACACGAACAATATCAAAACCCGTTAATCACCCGTTATGCTTCTCAGGAAATGAGTTATCTGTGGTCTGCACAGAAAAAACATTCCACGTGGAGAAGGCTGTGGCTGGCGCTTGCGGAATCACAAAAAGAACTCGGTCTGGATATCACCGAGGTTCAGTTAGATGAGCTTCGAGCACATCTGGACGACATCGATTTTGATATCGCAGCCAAGCATGAAAAGAACCTGCGACACGATGTCATGGCTCATGTGCATACCTTTGGCGAACAGTGCCTCGCTGCAATGTCCATTATTCATCTGGGGGCCACGAGCTGTTATGTGACGGATAACGCAGAGCTGATCCAAATGCGTGCGAGTTTAGAACTCATTCGTCAACGACTGGTGAATGTCATCGACGAACTGGGCCGGTTTGCGTATGAATACCGAAGTCTGCCTTGTCTTGGTTTCACCCATCTACAACCCGCTCAGCCAACAACCGTTGGCAAACGAGCCACGCTTTGGTGTTACGATTTAGTGATCGATTTAGAAGAAGTGAATCATCGACTCGACGAACTCAAATTCCGAGGCATCAAAGGAACCACCGGCACCCAGGCCACTTTCCTGCAACTGTTTGAAGGGGATCATGGAAAGGTCGCTGCGTTAGATCGTATGGTTTGCGACAAAATGGGATTCAATGCCTCGGTTCCGGTCAGTGGGCAAACCTACTCTCGAAAAATTGATTCCCAGGTTCTGGCCTGCCTTAGCGGAGTCGGGCAATCTGCCCATAAAGCGGGAACAGATATCCGTATTCTTCAGCATCGCAAAGAACTTGAAGAACCGTTCGAAAAAAATCAAATCGGTTCCTCAGCCATGGCTTACAAACGCAATCCAATGAGATCCGAACGAATGTGCGGCCTGTCCCGTTTTGCAATTTCACTCACTGAAAACGCAGATTACACGATGGCGACCCAGTGGATGGAACGCACTTTGGATGACAGCGCAAACAGACGTCTTTCAATGCCACAGTCCTTCTTAGCAATTGATGCCACGTTGATTCTGTATCGCAACATCACAGATGGCTTGGTTGTCTATCCGAAAGTGATCGAAAAAAATCTGCAAGCGGAATTGCCCTTCATGGCGACCGAAGAAATACTGATGGCAGGCGTAACCGCTGGTGGTGATCGTCAGGAATTGCACGAATTAATTCGTGTCCATTCTCAGGAAGCTTCCAAGGTTGTTAAAGAACAAGGCGGCAGCAATGATCTGATCGAACGGCTTCAAAAAGACGAAAAATTCGCAGCCATCGATATGACATCCACGCTTGATGCCTCAAAATACATCGGTCGCGCCCCCGAGCAAGTTGACGAGTTCATTACAAACATTGTTCGCCCCATCCGAACTCAACATGCTGACTCACTAAATAAAGAGAACGAAGATTTACGAGTCTGACACACATCCCGGTGAAAAATGAACAAAAGGGTGGCTGGGGTGCAAGTGGGATTTCAGAAGAATTGCAGCTAGCCCATGCAAAATCGACTGACCTGAAAGATCATGGTTCTGGCCCCAGAAGTATCCAGTATCTGGGGCCAAAACCACTTTCTTTATGCAATCCATAATCTGCAAGCACAGCTCAACTACAATTCTGAAATCGATTGGCGCCCCAGCCACCCCTTGATCGAATCAATCGCGTCGTNTTCGAACATGATTTCTAAAGTAAGTGCTATTAGACGCTAGCCGCAGCACGCTAAAGCGTGAACTCCAACTATTTCAGAATGGCAATTTCTGAAACTGGTCAGAAATATCTTGCATACGGTTTCGGTTGACGCCCAGATCAGAATGCCCGACCCGAGAAGCGGAGCGGAAGTGAATCTGTTTTTGCTCTTCGTCAATGAGAAACTCGACGTCATCAGCGTATCGCATCCACAAACTGCGAACTTCCACATGCAGATAAACGTTTGTCCGTGAAACGATGCGTGTTCTGGGCATTGATTTCAAGATTTCCCGTAAACGCTGCATCGCTTCTTCGGAATCGCCGGAGTATTTCAAGGAAGCCATCTGCTTGGTTGTTTGATCCGTTTGTGTGCTGACGCAGTTTGGCGAGTTCGGGCACTCAGTCAATTTTCCATCTTCCAGCCCCAGGGAAGCTGGCTTGCTGAGGAAGTTCATTACAGGAATCGCTGCAACAAGAATCATGAAACCGATCACGAAATACATTCTGCGAAACCTCATTGTTTTTTGAACTAATTCCACTGGAGTTGACTTCTGGTTTGCCAATACTGTGTGGCTGGTTCAGATAATTCTTGCAGGCGGGACCTGGCTTGATCATCAAAGTTTACGTTGAGCGAATCGAGGTTAGACTGTAATTGATCGACTCCAGCTGCCCCGCTAAGCACGATGTCGGCCCACGGGTGATCGAGCACCGCGGCCAGCGATAAGGCATCAACAGTAGTATTTAATCGATCCGCTTCCTGTTGCAGGCATGCCAGAGACTGCTGGAATTCTTTCGATTGATTTCGGTTGGTTAAGCGACCATTAGCCAACGATTCCTTGATAATGATTCCCATGCCTTTGTCGTGGGCGGCGATAAGTGCGGTTTCTGCAGAACGTTCCAGTACATTCCACGTTGCCTGAACAACGTCGAACAGATCGACTCCATCAACCTGAATCTGCATCGCTTGCTCGATGACATCACGTTGACTGGGCCCGCTAACGGACAGGCCGATGGCAGTGCCTTGCTGTTTCAATCGAGCCAGTTCTTTCAGAACATCGGGTTGGTTCAAGACACCGCTTTCCAAGGTCGCAGAATGTATTTGATACAGATCAAGATACGATCCCAAATTCTCTTGTGATTCCTGCCATTGTGTGGTGAGGCGATCATAAGAGTGCTGTTTTTGCTCGTGCACCTCAGCTTCAATTTGCCAGTTCGCAGTATATTCATATCCCCATTTTGAACCGACCGTGACTGCGTCCGGTTCGATGTTTCTCTCAGCCAGCCAGCTTCCCAGAAAAACTTCCGCTTTGCCGTAAGACCGAGCGGCATCAAAATATCTAATTCCCGCTTCCCAGGCTGCATCAAGCACAGTAAATGCGTGACGTTGCATCGTATCAACATCGTAATCACTTTGCAGATCCTCAGCATGTCCCAGATTGATATACCCAGGACGGCCTAATGCAGCCAGCCCCAGTCCCAGCCGCACCACACGATTATTTGCTCTGTCTAACTCCCGGTATTTCATAACGATCCTTGTTTATTTTTTGCGGCGTGATCGTTTGAAGCGGATCAGGCAGCCGATGGGCGGTGTCTCTTTGATTTCGATTTCATTTCCAGCTAATTCTGCCAGAACTGCTTGTTCAACGTACTTTTGTTTGACCTGATCGCTTTTTGTGTTGTCGTCAAACGCTCCCATGTAAACGATTTGGTTATCAGAATTCAGAACGTAAAACTCGGGTGTCCGCAAGGCTCCAAACTTTGGGGCGAGCTGCTGAGTTTGATCGAGTAAGTAGGGGAATCGGAAATTCTTTTCTTCAGCTCGTTGCTTCATTTTTTCCATCGAATCCGCGGGCACAAGATTACTGTTGATCGCAATCAGTGCAACTCTCCCTGCCTGGCAATATTTTTTGTGAAATGCATTCAGGCGATCTTCGTAATCGATAGCATAAAGGCAACTATTGCAGGTAAAGACAAGCACTTTCACTTTCGCCTTGTCATAATCAGAGATAGAATGTTGCTTCTGATCGACGCCGGGGAGGTTGGCAAATGAAGGGGCTTGGTCGCCAGGCTTCAACACGGGATTGTATTTTCCTGCTGAAACTTCGGCTCTACCCGCAAGCAGCATCATCGGAACAATGAAGAACCAAACAATAAACTTTCTCATCATCAACCTTTCGAGAAACAATCACTAAAAACGTCCTGCACACACTTAATATCACACAAAACATTGCAGCCCGCAACTCACTCACAACCGAAAGGCAGTGGGATTACTGATGGGCCTACAAATACAGGGCATCTCTTAGGATGTTTAAATTATGAACGATCAAGATCACAAACCCGAATCTGAGCAACCTGCTTCTCCATCGAATGAGCAAACAGCTCCGCCCAAGAAACGCAATTGGCTGCGGGCCTGGGGCGTTCCCGTGTTTTTGTTGCTGACACTTTCCACTTCGTTCTACTGGGTGCGATTTGTTTTCGATCCGCTGGATGGTCAAGGCTGGGTGAATCTGATGACCGTGATCGTGGTTGGTTCTCAAACGATATTGCTTTTGCTGTGGTTCAGTTTGTTGTCGTACTTTACAAGACGAACGGTTTGGTCGACGTTGTTGATTTTGTTTCTTACTGCGTTTGGTTGGGGTGCTTCGATTCGAAATGTTGAACACGATGGAGATATGAACGTTTCACGAATTACCTATCGTTGGGATCCTTTACCGGTTCCGTTGCAGGTTGCACCTGAGAATCAAGAGGCTTTAGAAATGGCGTTTGCAGTTCAGCCCTATGATGTGCCTGCGTTTCGTGGCAGCAACAGGGACGGCATAATCACTGGGCCGTTGCTTCGAACTGATTGGGAACAAAAACCGTTGAAGGAAATTTGGCGAACACCGGTTGGGGCGGGTTACGCTTCGATGTCTGTGGTCGGGGCGTCTCTTCTCACGATTGAACAACGGGAACTAAGCGAAGCAATCACTTGCTACGACAAACAAACCGGTAAGCTGCGTTGGGTTTACGAATACCCCGCTCAGTTTTTCGAAGCCATGGGAGGGATAGGGCCACGCACGACCCCAACTGTTTCGCAGGGCTATGTGGTGAGCATGGGGGCAGCGGGTGATGTGACGTGCCTTGATTTTCAATCCGGCAAGCTCATCTGGTCCCGTAATGTACTTAAAGAATTGAAGATCCCGAATGTCATGTGGGGAATGTCCTCCAGCCCGCTGGTTTATGATCAAACTGTTTGCATTAATCCCGGTGGCCCCCAAGGCAACGGTTTGATGGGCTTAAGCTTGGAAGATGGAAGCACGATTTGGCAATGCGAAGGGTTAAGCCAGTACGATGAAGAAGAAAACAAAGTCAACTTGTGCGGTTATTCTTCACCGATGATCCGAGAGGTTGATGGCATTAAGCAGATTATCATGTTCGATGGTCACGGCTTGAGTGGTCACGATTTGGCAAGCGGCAAACAGCTTTGGCATCACCCGTATCAAAATCCAGCTGGGGTCAATGCAGCTCAACCGATCGTGCTGGAGAATCAGAAAGATATTTTCATCTCAACCAGTTATTCCATGGGATCGGCTTTGATTACAGTTGAGCAAGCAACAGAAAACTCCTGGAAGATCACTCCGAAATGGCATGACGAAAGGGTGATGCGCAGCAAGTTTTCCAATCCAGTTTACTTTCAAGGTTATGTTTACGGACTCGATGAAGGGATTTTAATGTGCATCGATCCTCTCACCGGAAAAAAACAGTGGAAAAAAGGACGGTTCGGGCATGGCCAACTCCTGTTGACTGGAAACCAACTGTTGGTTTTAGCTGTAAACGGAGACCTGGCGATTGTGGAAGCCGACCCGAAGCAGTATCAGGAACTGGCTCGTCAAAAAGTACTCCCTCAAGCAACCAAAGTCTGGAATCCACACGCTTTGGTTGATGGCATCGTTTACTTGCGAGATCATGCAGAAATGGCTGCATTTGACTTACGGTAAATTGGCATCGACTTCCTTGTTATATAAAAGTCAAGTTAGCCGCGAATGAACACGGATTTCCACGGATAAGAGGAACGCAGAATCTTCAGTTCTCCCCCTTAC
>JAESQE010000053.1 GCA_016765335.1 Planctomycetaceae bacterium | reverse complement strand
GGAGAACTAATTTTTGGGGTCGTGGTGTGTGAACTATGGAAAGGGCAGGAGCGAGAATGATGCGTTATCGTGTGAATTTGTTGCTGGTGTGCAGTCTGGTCTTATTGTTAAGTGAATCTGCTTCTGCCCAGTTATTTGGCGAGCGGGAACTGGGAGGCAATATTTCTCGTCGGCAACGGGTTTCGATGGAGGAAGTTGGTACCGTCGATACAAACCGTCGATTTGTTCGCGGTCAAAGAGGCAGCAACGATTTTGTTGGTTCCGACCGAGGAGACTCAGCAACTTTTGTTGGACGAGAACAAGGATCTACCAGCGGGAATGTGACCTCTTCGGTAGAAGGACTGCGCGAGCAGCGTACGCGCTCGGTGAATCGTCCTCGGCGAACTTCAAGAACTGGTCGCTACCCAGCACGATTGACAATCAACTTTACTTCGCCAGCTTTGAGTTTGCAGCCAACGGTGACACTATCACCCGGCTTGCATTCACTTATTGAGAAGCGTGGGATTCAGATCGAGGTGTCAAAGGCAGGCCGTTTAGCGACTTTGCGGGGAGCGGTTTCCTCCGCACATGATCGTGAGCTGGCCGAGCTGCTCGTGCTGTTCGAACCCGGGATTGAAAAGATTGAGAACGAATTGACGATCGAGTAACACCTTGCTTGTATCGTTGAATTCTGGAACCTTGCGAATCCGATTGCTGCGGGATTGCTTCTTGGTTGGACTGCCGATGATTGCTCTGCTGTGGCTGGCTAACCGGTTCTTGCTCGTAATGCTGAGATGAATTCACAGCAGGATTCCCTAGAGGCTGAGGGGCAAACAGATCATCCCCGCTGAACCCGGCATTGGTACCTTGTAAATTGCGTTCGATAAACCCGGCTGTAAGTTGAATCACAGACGTTTTCATGCGCCGACCGTTAGGGATCGACTCCTGTTTGTTTTCCCGCAGTGGTTGTTGATACTGCGCGGTGGTATTGGCTTGAACGGTGTTATTGGCTTGAACGGTGTTATTGGCTTGAGTGGTGTTATTGGCTTGAGTGGTGTAATGAGACCGAGCGGGTACTTCGTAGCTTGCTGTTCTGTTTTGAGAGTTATTTTCGTACGAAGCGGGTAGAACGCGACGATCATCTAAAGTGTCACTTTCTGCATTTGCGTGTTGCACATTGGAATCTCTTTTCTCGTGCTTGACGATCATTGTCTTCGGTTTGCTGATCGGGCCTGGCAGAACGACGTTGGTTGGTTCTGAATTAACTTCTGCGCCATTGCTGCCAATGAAACGAATAATCAACGAGATCCGTTCCTGGTTTCCGCCAGCGGCATCCCAAGGCAGCCAGAAGTTGTAGGAATGACCAATCTTTGAATCGCTGTAGTGATCCTGTAGCTTCTCGGCTTTGAATACATATTTCCTATCTGCCTGACGGTTTGCAGCATCTTCGGTGTCATCCCAGGCGTAAACGATGAGCGAGCCATCGACTCGGATCGCTTTATCTTTTTTCTCGCCGTAAAAGATGACACGTCCACCAAAACCACGGGTTCCATGTTTACCGGATTGATGTAATACGGTATTCGACCAAACCGGGATCACCTGCAATGGCGTCTCAAATTCCGGTTCTTGATCTAGAAACGGAATCGATTTCATATTGATTGTGCTACAGCCGGAACTCAGACAAAGCAGCAGTGCCAGGAAAATTCGTTTTGGAAATCGTCCTGAAAGAACGGAACGATTGATTTTCATGTGATGCACAGCATTAACGCACNGGATTTTGAACAAATTCATCGTGAACCTCCCCGAACATTTTCACCTTGTGGTGTGGAAGACTGGGAGTTTGATCTTGGTAGCCGAGTCGGTGGGGGCAGTGGAACCGGATCGAGATTGCGATCTAGCGTATGTCGATTCAAATCTAACTGTGAGTGGCCTTTAGGAGACAGCATTTCTGGTTCCTGTAACCGCATCGTATCAGCCCCAGGATTTTCATCAGGATAAATCACTTCGATGTCGGAATCATCGACTGGAACAGAAAGTCTTTCGCTGTCATCGATCCAGTTGAAAACATCGGAAGTGACCCACGACATTCGTGCAATTTCCAGTTGCTTGATGTAATCAGCTTCGGTTTCGTTATGTATGATATGTGGCGTGAGGATAATCAATAACTCTTTGCGTGAATTGGAAGAACCATCGTACCGAAACAGCTTTCCGAGAAGTGGTAAATCGCCAAGCCAGGGAACTTTTCTAGTGAATGATGTATTACCCGAAGAGATCAGACCGCCGATGACAACCGTTTGCCCACTGGCTGCACTCACGGTTGTTTGAGCAGTGATAATACTGACACTCGGAGATCGAATAATCGCTCCGCTAGCAGATACAGAAACAGGAATACCATCTTGTTCTGGGAGGAGTTCGGATTTTTCTGCATCGATCTCCATAATCACATTGCCATCCGGGCTGATGCGGGGCGTGACCCCGAGTATGAGACCGACATTCTCCATTTCAATGTTGTTGATCTGTCCAATCTGATTCAGCTGAGTTCCTACAATTCTTGGAACACGTTGTCCGATTTGAATAAACGCCGGTTGATTGTCGAGTGTCATAATTTGTGGACGACTGAGAATTTCAAGGCTTTTGGATTGCTCCAAGGCACGCAACAATACACTCACATTCGCACTGCTTGCAGAGAGAACTAAACCGCCGTAATCGAGATCGCCATTCACTCGCCCTAAGCTGAAATTAGACAGCCCCTGACCTGCTGTGTTACCAGACCCCGAAAGTGATCTGGTACTCCCGCTGTTGCCCAGAGATTTATTGTTAAAATCAAAACCTGGCGTATTGGATGCACTGACAATCGTGTCTTGCGTTGTGGTTTGAATACCGTTGTTTGTTTGCAGACTGGTACTGGTCGTTGTTGTCAAANGATCGCCCAGCAAAGAGCGATCAAACAGCAACGAATCCTGTAATCCCATTTCGATGCCGAATTCATGAAGATTATCAAGCTCCACTTCAGCCAGAATAATTTGAATCATGACCTGAGCAGGTTGCTCATCAAGCTCTTCAACTAACTTCATAATCTGATCGAAGTATTTTGGCGTTGCACTGATAATCAGAGAGTTACCCACGGGTTCGGGAACAACAACGACTTCCTGTTCTATCTGCTGAAACGGGTTCTCTCTTCCCGGAGCTGCCTGGGCGACAATTCGTTCGCTGCGTAGAAAATCGTTGATTGCACTTGCAACATCAATGGCAGGCGAGTTTTTCAGTTTATAAACTTTATTGATTCGTTCTTGAGATTCCGTGTCGTCGAGACGCAGCAGCAGCGCTTCGATAATTTTCAAATCTCCAGATGTTCCTGTTGCGATAATACTGTTGGTACGAATATCGACTGAAAAACGAACGGGAACCAGCGATGTTTCGCCCTGGGCGCTCGCCAACTGAGGCACAGTCGAAGCACCGGCTTCGGGGAACAATGAGCGGAGCAATGAAACGAGATCGCTGGCATCGCCATTGGCAATTTCGAATATTTTGATTTGTGCGTCGTTGGTTGGAGATTCATCCAAGCTATGAATGAGTTGTTCGACCAGTGGAAGGCTTTCTGCGGGACCGGTAATGAAAATACTGTTTGTTCTTACGTCTGGCGTCAACGTCACGTCATCAAGCAATCCGGAAGCCATGACTTGCTTTCCGTTTGGCCCGACCATCAGCATTTCCAAGGCGGCGTTGCGTTTCCCAGTGCCTCCCCCTTTGGCTGCATTAATTGCGGTGGTAATTGTTTGAGAAACATTGGTCGCAAGCGAATGTTTCAGCTTAATAATTTTTGCTTGATTCACTGATTTCGATGTTCCTACATCGAGCTGAGAAACTAACTCTGCAACTTCTTGCATATCGCGAGGGGAGGCATTAACAATCACTGAATTCGTTCGTGGATTTGCTGTCACCGTCACATCTGGTCCGAGTCCGCCCCGTCCGTTGAGAAATTGTTCAATCGTTGTTTGGACTTCTTGGGCAGGAGCATTTTTGAGTGCAAAAATCTGCATTTGAGATTCCGTCATCACTGGACGATCCAGTTCCTGGATAAGTTTCTTCGCAGCTTTGACAGCTTCGCCCCAACCAATCAGCAGCAACGCATTAGGTTTAACCAACGGCGTGATGGCAATTCGTCCCTGAAGCGGCCCTGTCAAATCACTGATCACCTGCGTGATTAACTTATTGAGTGCGTCTCCCTGAACATGCTTCAGATGAAAAATTTCGANTTGTGGTGCAGCCTCGTCACTCAGCTTTTCGATTTCACTAATTATTCGAGATAGTTCTTCAATGTCAGGATCGCGACCTCGCAGANTTAACAGGTCCAGATCGGGAAGAGATTCAACACTCACATCTGAAGAAGGACGTCTCAGGATCGGGTTTCCCGGTGCCTTGTTCTGTCCTGCGACAATGGGAGCTTGATTGCCAGCCGGTTCCTGGAAAAAAGCGGTTTGCTGGATGTTGCCCTGCTGATGCCGAAATTGGCTTTGCTGTTTTTGTGGAGTTGCGATTCCAGCTGATGATTCCCGCCAAAGACGTATCGCTTGTTTAAGAATATCTGGATTGACATTTTGTAACGGAACAAACCGAACCGATTCTCCAGGCTGCCTGTTTTGAGATTCATCCAGTTTTTGCACAAGAGTTATCATTTGCTGTGAGAGAACTTGGGGTCCATCAAGCAAACAGGTGTTGGATTGATAATCAAACTGAATCAAAACCGTGCCCGCATTTTTTAGTGAATACGTGAATCGCTGCCCACTAATTTTAACGATGTTGTTCTCTCCCAAAAGTCTGGACATCGCTCGTCTGCATTGTGCACCGGTAATATTTTGAAACCGATAGGGATTGGGAGTGGCAACCTGGTGGTTAGCATTTTGGTGATTAGTATTTGATGCTGCAACAATTCGATTCATCTGTTGTGAGCCAGGCAAATTTGAAACTGTTGGTTGAGCACGGAACAGAGCCTGCTTGGGGAACAAAGGTTCTGCGAAATTCATTCCACGCGAAACATCCCGTTGTGATTTATTTGGCTGGAAAGAGGATGCAACATTCGCTCTGATCGGGAGTGTTGCTGATGGTCTGTTCGGAGCAGGGGTTACTCTTTGCGTATTATTGATGATTTGTTGAACCAGATTTTGTTGAGCTTCGGTAGCTACGACAATAATCCGCTCTCGATTTGCATCAACCGAAATTCTTCCGCTGCCTCCCAGTAACTTCTCGATGGCTGAAGAACATCCTTGAATGCGGTCTGCATTGCAGGTGTAAAAACGCAAGACTGTAGGTGCTTTGAGAACAGGAACAGGAATCGGCGGTGCCTGGTTGAGCTGCTTCATCAACTGCATGGCTAACTGGTGCGTTTGCTCGGAACCGGAAACCAGTAGCTCTCCCTGTTGATCGTCTGCAACGATTCTTGTATTGCGCGCATTTTCTCCCAGAAGTTCTGCCAGCATGCGTCTGGCTTCACTCGGTTGAACATTTTGAAGGGGATATGCTCTGAACTGTGTCGAAACCGGTTGTGCACACAGCAGCACGACAGTTGCTGGATTGACAATCATTGCAATTGTCAACACGACAGAAAGTAACTTAGTACAACTCATGCGAGGTAAAACTTCCCAAAAACGCCATCTGAGGCTATGGGTTGAGGGTCGTCCTGATTGGTCTACAACATTTTTCAGGACAGAACTTCAGGAGGGGTGTTATTTATGAACCGCAGAGATTCTGCAGAACAGGTAGGAAAAGGGGATGTATCGAAAGATACAATTCAATCATCGACCTTGCGGGTTATCCCGCTTGAAGCGAATACGGAAAATATGCGTCCACTTCACACAATACCTGCAACAAAACACCCTTTTTGTAACTAATCCCTCAAGAGATCCAAGTTTTTCATATCCGGAATTCGAATCAATCCGTATAGATGTAGCACTGACCGACCGGGTAGCACAGACAATCCCGTTCAGGGTTGTCTGTGTTGCGTAGCAACCCGAGGATTTGATATTGGGAATTCCTCGGGTTGCTTAGACATTTAACGGTACTGTATCCGCAAGGTGGGTGGCTGGGGACAGGTTGTCGTTATTGAGGTTATTTTTTGTATTGGCTTCCCGACAATCTGCCCCCAGGGCATATGAAATTCTTCTCGACCTGGGGGCAAATCACCGATGAAAACCGTCTGAGTATTACCGCTCATTGCGGTGACTTGTCCCCAGCCACCCGTCGCTACATCCCTGCGGTATATTGGGCTTGTTAGAATTCTGAGGTAAGGTAGAATTAAGAACCATGAATCAATCTGACCTCCGAAACAAGGACAATTCGATGAGCAAATTAACTAGGATTTTACCAGAAATGAGGGATCGAGTAAGGGGTGCTGAATACATCCGGGATATAGAAGATATCCTAGACGAAACTGCTGAAGCTACCGGTGGGGAACTGGTATCATTCGGAGATATTGGTTATCTCATTATATGGGGCGACACGGTAAAAAAACCATCTTGTACGATCCATACTCACTGCATCAAGGAAGCAAAGAGGGATACATATAGGTTACTACGGATACCAACTGGTAGCTGTTCCTAAATCTGCAAAAGGTTATCTATGCTACGTCCCTTTACAGTACGCAATCGGCCTGCATAACAGGACTTACGTGGCTTGCAACTTTTATTCGGCATCGGGGTCATTATTGGGATTCACTATCACGCCATCTTGTACAATAAGATTTCCAGAGTCAATTGCAGCGTGAACAGACTTTGATATCTCTTGTGAGGTTTTAATCACATCATGCATTGCCTCTGCAATAATGGTTTTTGAAACGATTCCAAGCGTATACGCTTCGAGAACCATGCACATGGTGATGCAATAGTCTGTTAAGTTAGATAGTAGACGTGGGGCTGCGTGTTCCAGGTACAAAGTACGTACCAGATGCAGGGATTCAACGGTAATTCGTAGTGGATTGCTTTCTTTATAAGTGGTAAGTTTTTGAGCAGATTCACGTAAAATATCGCCGATGCCGGGTTCAAGATGCTGTTGGACTGCAGTGGCGGCAACCACGAGTTGTTGCCTATCACTTTCACTGAGCGTTTTTTCGCCGTCGGCGGTTGAAGTGTACATGATATCAGAGGGTGCGTGAAGGTTAGATTCACATTCCTTACGACGGTCGTGCGATGCGAGTGCGGCATATGCCCAGACGATGGCAGCATCGGTGAGATTGAGTTGAAAATCGTGAAGATAGAAATAATACTCGTTAAGAACTTGCGAGAGCCTATCTAATTGAGTGTCTGAAGTTTCGACATTGCGATTGATGCGACCAGCCAATTTGCGACCTGCTTCTGTCTCCATTGTGGAAGTATCTATATAGGGTTTGCGACCGCTCATGGCATGCTCCTGCGATTAAGGTTCGTCGGATAACTTGATATTCCCCTGCACGTCTTGAGGTGGAGGGGAAGACTAAGAAATGCTCCAAGGCCTTTCTCGAATGTCCTTATTAACTAATTCTCTGAAGTTAGGTGACTCACTTAAAAGTTTAACAGTATTAGCGATTCGGAGGGCTATTTTTTCCCAGAAAATAGTTTCTAAAGGGTGTATAGGATTTACATCTTTTAGGTTTAGGATTCTGCAAATTTCTCTCAACTGGGTGCACTTCGCACTTGAATGCATGCCTAACGTCAATTTTCCGTTGTCGATTATTACAGGTTGACTCCAAATGTCCTGATACTCACTAGGCTTATTATAAACCGACTGTGTTGTATGCATGTAAAAATCATAGACTGATTGAGAGTCACTGTGCTGTAGAGTAAGCATGAAAGACTGTATGGTACATGCGAATTCCGTAATCCCTTTTGCCGACAGACTAAAAAAGTTATTCTTGTATTTTGAAAGAGAATCATCTAGTTCGGCAGAGACGACATCCAAAGTTATCGTCCAATGTCCAAAGAAATAATCACGAATTTGCAATATTGATTCCTCGTCAAAACCCGGAGAGTTTAGTGCCTGTTCATGCCAGGATGTAAGATCGCGTACAAACTGTTCTGTGCTAATGTCTTTGTTTTTGTTCCATGTAAATATCTTGCCACTGACTGCGTCCCAGAATGCCATTCCATGGTTCCTTTCCTGAATAGAATTAATCCTCATTAAACACCACATAAGTATACCAGTCAATGCGGGAATATGGAAACCCGTTACTGAAATCTTCCTAATGGAGTGGTCTCGTTTTATGCTACATCCTGAGCACTAGAAGAAGCCGTGTGCCATGCTCACATCGCGAAGCCGAGCGAGCATGTTCGATTGGAGTGGGATGCATCATGCATGTCTACCCTGCTTCGCGATGTAGACATGGCGGCCCAAAAATCGAGGCCAAGACACTCGACCAATTTGCCTCGGGTGCCTGGCGGCACTCGGACGACCCTGGACGGGATCGTCTGAGCTACCCAAAAACCAAGATTCAGAAATTCATGTTACATTTGGTACGCAATAGCGTACCCTACTGATAGGAAAATTTGTGCAAGCAATCTCTCTACACCATTTCTTGAATTGGTTGTCCGTTTTCCTGGACGATGTAGTGTGGTCTGCCGCGGTGGTCTTCGTAGGTGCTTCCCAACGGGACTCCCATGTGCTTGTAGATTGTTGCAGCGATATCTGCGGGGACAACGGGGCGTTCGTGGATTTCGCCGCCGTTGATTGTGCTGGCACCAATCACCTGACCATGCCGAAAGCCGCCGCCAGCCATGCACATCGACATCACAACCGGCCAATGATTTCTGCCGTCGGTGCTGTTTTGGGTTCCCATGTTCGGGGATCGTCCAGGCATTTACGCCACAGGGAGATTTTAGACGCACGTCCCGCAAAATGGACCGAAGCCGTAGTTTGGTTTTTGTGCGTTCTTTCACTTTCTGTGCTCGGTATCGTACGAGTGTTCGAAGTTGGCG
>JAESQE010000001.1 GCA_016765335.1 Planctomycetaceae bacterium | reverse complement strand
ACTGTTCACGCTGGTTCCCGAAGTAACGGAACAAGCCGTTGAAATCTGGCTGGACGGCAATGACGCCTCGTGGGTCACCAAGGGGCGGCATGTCAGATTGCAATTCGAAGGCTGGCCGGGAATTCAGGTTGTCGGCTGGCCGTCCATTGCCGTGAACACATTCGGCGGTCGAGTTTCTGTGATAGATGCCACCGATAACGGAGAAGGTCAGTTTCGGGTCTTAATCCAGCCCGATCCAGATGACGCCCCCTGGCCGACCGGTCGTTTCCTGCGACAGGGGGTTCGTGCCAATGGACTGGTGAAATTGGAACAAGTTCCGATATGGTTTGAAATCTGGAGAAACTTAAATGGCTTCCCTCCCGTGGTGGAAGAAAAACAGGTCAAGAAAAAAGGGAGCGTACTAAAAAAATTGAAATAAGTTGCTAAAACAGCTTCGAATAATCAGAAGCTGTTACAATTGGCTGATTCAGTTTTGAAGACCGTAGCGGAGATAACCGATTAAGTTTTGTCTAATCTATTTCTAGGGCATGATTTTTTCGACAACTGTTTTCCAGTAGGATAATCTCGTTATTGATGTCCATTTATTATTCTATTGCACTCAATAGTTTTTTAAGTTTCAAAAATTCTTCTCCTGATAGTTGGGTAGGGGGATTCCCCGTCTCGTCGAGATTCTGCTCCTCGGCGAGCTTATCGTGAATCTCAGTTGCTGCGGCTTGAGCGGCTTTTGTTGCTCCGTAGAATTTTTCGGTGGTGGCGAAGTCTTTGTGACGGAGAATCACTTTCAGGGTTTCTGCTGAGACGCCGGCATTGATCAAACGGTGAGCACAGCCTCGTCTGAGATCGTGGGCGGTGGCGTCTTTTAGGCGGCGGCCGGTTTCTTTGTCTGGTTGTTGGACGATGATTTTGGCTTGCTTACCGATCATGGCGATGATGCGGCTGACTCTTTCAGTTGAGAGCCGTTGACTATTTCTCTGAGCTTCTCTGGTCGATTGTTTTTCTGCTCGTTTTCTGAGCTTGGTAATCGCGGCTGAGTCGATTTCTCCTTGATGTCGGTTGAATTCATCTTGCCGTTCTATCTGTGCTTTGACGAGCCATTTTCTTACAGTTGTTTCTGAAACACTACATGCCCTCGCGATGGCGGAATTATTGTACTGTTTAACCAGCTTTATCAGATCAGCTTTTGTTGGTTTGAAGTATTCGGTCTCTGTTGTGATTTCGTAATCCATTGGCAGGGGATTGACTACCCATCCAGTACGATCCTTCCTGGGGACTTATTCAAGAATTCGCTCCAAACCGGGAAGCATGGGGATTTCCTGTGCTTTGCCGTTTTTCTGAGTCGATGGGACGATGATTGTCGGATGGACTCCTTTACGCTTAGGCCAGACAGGATGAATCTTGCGGTCATCATCCCATGAAAAATTCATCACTTCGCCAATTCGAAATGCACTCTCCCAAATAATCTGTAAAACATGTTTCCAGGATTCACTTGAACGCTCTCCAACGACATCAGGCACAACGCTTNGGAATTGTCCTGAAATAACTTCCCTGTTTCATTATGTGTCTGGGATTGCTGTGTAGTTCCATTTTGGTAGGTNTTTGTCGAACTTTATGGTCATTGTTTCTTTGAAATCTTTGGCGTACTTGCGACCTGTCTCGTAAACTTTTTCAAGCATTCGGACAACAACTTTCAGTCCCTTGGTTGTTTCTGTTTTCTCAATGTAATGTTTGGCTGTTTCGATACTCTCAAACGAAACACCTTTGCAAGCACGNGTGACATGCGGAAAAACTTGATGCTCNATCAAGTTGTATTTCGAACAATACGGCGGATAGTGACAAATGCGAATTCGAATGCCAAGCCCGTTCGACAACGACTGCAAGTCTTCCTTGAAAATGTAATACGAAGAACTGTTGCTGCCACCACCATCGCATAGCACCNGTAAATCGGTTGCACTCGAATAGTCGATGCCGCCTTGTTCTTGCCACCAAAGTTCGATGCTGTCACAGGCCAATTCGGAAGTGTCACAACTGCTGTTGAGANGTATCGATGCCTCGTTCTTTGCAATGTCGTAGATGCCGTGCGGAATGACTTTTCCATCGCTGGCACTTGCGAAATCATGGTCGTTGACAATCGTCGGTTCGACGGCATCGCTCACCCCTTCTCGATAGAAATNNCCCAGCATCTCCTTCTTTTTACTGTCCATACTNATNACAGGATGCCCCGCACTGAGATACTTTTCTTTGAGCTTGGCGATGTTTTCGAACGGTGCGTTGCGATCAGCATGTTGTCCCATCGTTCGTTTTTTCTGAGGTTTACGACGACGGTATCCCTGTTCCCACNGCAGTNGCGACACGACATTTTTTCCTGCGGGTGTTCCAAACTCTTTCAGCTTGCGAGAAATTTGTCGGCGAGAAAGATTCGTCCANTTGACATCTTCCCGCATCGGATCACCTGCCGTGTGATTGCTCAAAACCTTGAGGAAATTCTCAACCAAAAGTGGATTTGATTCCTTCAACAATTTTCGTCCCGCCCTTTTTTTCGTTGACGATTTGAATCGAGTTCTTCTTCTGATTCCAACTCAGCAATCCCTCGTCGAATCGCCTTTGGGTCGCACCCCAAAAGTTTGGAAATATATTCCAGACCACCATGCCCAAGTTTATCCACTTCGACTGCTGCATATCGACGACGATCCCGTTCTCCCAAAGAATGGTAAAGTCGCTTCATCTGACGTTCTGTTTTTACAGAATAATCATCCACGATCACCTCTCCTTAAATCCGAGTCAGCCGAAAGTATCTTCGATTTGACAACTTAAGAAAAGAGGGATCTTATTTTAGGACAATCCCTTAGAAGCAGAGGGATTGCCATAGGCAACCCTGAAGTCGCTTGCGATCTCGATTAATTTATGAGGGGGAGGAGGGATTGGGATCTGTTGAATCCCTTCTCTGTTGAATGCAGAATATTACCAGAACCGCAAGCGGTTCTAGGCTAGCCTGGCGGCTGAGCCTTTTTTGTTGAACAAAGAAGGGACAAGGAGGCGGGTCTGTTGATTCAGGGAGACTACTGGAGACTACTGGAGACTACTGGGGAGTATTGGGGAGTATTGGATTCAGGATTCAAGCAGGAATTAGAAGAGTTATTCTCTGGCAGTCCGCTGGTCCCGCTTCATTTTTCAGATACGGAAACTATTAAGATAGGCTCGCCTTCCGCTTCCGTTGGTTTCTCGTTGCTGTATCCGGTTCGACACCTTCAGAGGAAACAGAAGGATCAGGAGAGTAGCCTTGAATCAGGCACAGATTCCACTCTGAAGGAAAATTTTTACCCTCAGGAAAGGACTAAACTACTACCGGCTGAAGGCCGGTAGGTTCAAAACAGAATGCGAGCAAACGACTGAAGTCGTTTGCACGCATTTATTCAACATGAAAGTTTTCTCCACCATCTCCAGGTTTCACGTCTTCCTGAAGGCGAATGTACTCCACAATGACTTCATCAGTAACATTACCGCTTGAGGCCACAAAGTAGCCACGTGCCCAGAGGTGACGCCCCCAGCATTGTTTTTGGATATGATTAAACTCCATCATTAACTTCCGAGAGGATTTACCTTTTATGTATTGCATGATTTGTAACTACTCAGCGGTAAGAA
>JAESQE010000052.1 GCA_016765335.1 Planctomycetaceae bacterium | reverse complement strand
AACGATTAACAGATCGCCTGGCAATTGCTTGGCCGGAACTGGAGAAGCCACAGCGATCGTTTCGGTGGCTTGTTCGCAAGGTGTATCTTCTGAAACGGTATCTTCTGAAACGGTATCTTTTGAAACGGTATCTTTTGAAGCGGTGACATCTGGAGTGGAGATTTCTTCACATGCAGGCTCGGCAGGCGACTGAGCAGCCGGTGTTTGAGAGTCTCCTCCAATTTTTCTTGCGACCAAATCATCCAGCTGAGTGACGAATTTTGAAACATCTGCATCGTTCGAATTGTCAACGTCGTCTGTTAATTTTCGAAGTTCGTCGAAACAATCTAACAGGAGATTAATCGTTTCGCCATCAGCGACAAAGACACGTTCACGGACATTATCAAGCACATTTTCAATACTGTGTGCAAGCTTTCCGATCACTTCAAGTCCGATAAAACCAGACTCTCCTTTGATTGTGTGGGCCGAACGAAAGACTTTGTTGACGAGATTTTCATCCCATCCTTCCATGTGTTCCATCTTCAAAAGATCGGACTCGATCTCATCCAGGAGGTCTGCCGCGTTAGCAACAAACATTTCCATCAGTTGAGCATCGCAATCAAGCATGTCTGCTGAGTTTTCTTCAGACATAATTATCAGTCCAGTCTTAATTCCAGGTTGTTGAGAAACAGAAGTCAAAAATTCATGTAATTCTGTTTGAACTACATATCGATCAGGGCACTAGAAAGCGTCGTTTGCTTCGTAGTCTTTATGTGAAAAATATTATGCTGTGACGCTAACCCATTTGGTCAGTTTTTCTTTCAGGCTGTCAGGCGTAAAGGGCTTGACAAGATAGTCGTTGATGCCATTTTGAACCGCTTCAACAATTTTGCTTCTTGAACCTTCGGTGGTCACCATAATGATGGGGACGTCTTTATTGATTTTTCGGATTTCGATCAATAATTCCAGTCCATTCATATTGGGCATGTTCCAATCAGTGAAGACCACATCAATACTCTGCTCCTTGAAGATTTCCAGGGCCTGTACTCCATCTTCACCTTCCTGGACATTGTCAAATCCAAGAGAATTTAAAGTCTTTTTTGCAACCATGCGAGTCATTGCCGAGTCATCTACAACTAGAATATTCATTTCGAAAATTCCCTCTGTCTTAAAAACTATGTGTTGATGTTGATCTGTATTGAAGCTTAAGTCAAGAAATTACAGATGTTGATTTATTGTGCTGAAATATTGCTGTTCAACAAAAATCATGCTCCACTAAAGCCGAATAAAACCATGAATGGGCCGATGTCAGAATCGTATTCCACACACACCGGGCTAGCTGATGAAGGAATTTCAATATGATGATCTTCGCCATGAATCACATTTGGCAAGCCCAGTTTCATTGTGGGGTCATTCGTTTTGTCTTTGGCAGATCCGCCAACCACATTGGCGAATTCACCGACTGCATCGCAGACTAATGCATCAATTTCATCTGGTAGTATTCCGACCATCCGGTTCACGGCTTCAAATGCGGTTTGCTTTGGAAAGCTCAGGCAAATTGTTCCGTTAATCGTCCCTGTCAACGCAATCACTGCGGTAATATCGTTGAAAGATGTATCCCAAGTCTGGGCCTGCAATTCTAGCTTTGTCACCGAACAGCTAAGCATAATCTCGAAGGCTTCAGCAGTGGCATCCAAGACAGCATCAACTGGATTAATGGTACTTGCAGTCTCACTTACTTCCATTAATTCGGTCATGAATATTACTCCTGCTGAGATTTAACTAGATGTCTTGTTTAATAAAGGGCCTGATGGTGATTTGTTTTCCAATAACAGATCGCCTCACCGCAACAATAGCTCATAGAATGAGGGGCCGTGTTAAATGTTTCAAAAAAAAGAAAATTACCTGAACTCGCACATGAAGTGAGAGTCTGAACATGGTCCAAAGACTAAAATCGAACCCAACAAGCATAAAGGAATATCTATCATAATCGAACAAACCGGTTAGCTGAGCAGGAGCATCCACAGGAGATCTTAAATAAAAACTGAAGAACTATTACTGGCTTTCGTACATGAGCTATGTTTTGAATGCGTTGTGTCCAGGTGTTGGGCACGACATATTTGAACGGTTAGCAGAAGCAAAGACCTTAGATCTCTTCTAAATACGGAAGCCTTGGAAATGAGTGCTATTAAAGAAGTAAAACCGGAATCAGGCACTGACCAGAATAATCATGTCATGATTTCATTGAATGACATGATTATTGGGCGAACGCTCAACTCTCCCCTTTACAGTAAAGACGGAGTGCTGCTGCTTGCTGCTGGTTCCATGATTACGCAGGAGATTAAAGAGGCACTCAAACAGCGAGGAAACAACAACCTCATTATTTCCAAAGAGGGCAGCGCACAGGTCACATTGAGTGGCATCGAGAACGTTGAGGTAAAATCGATTCTCTCTTTTGATTCCGAAATGACAAAAAAGATTGATTCCATTGTTAAATACGGTTTGATGAAAGTCAGTAATGAAGGCCCAGCTGTTAAAGGCAAAGTGAAATCTCATGGGCGCAAGAAATACGATAAAGAGCATCGCGAGCAACTGATCGAACAGCACCAGCAAAACAGCGAGACCCTCGACAATATGATTAGCGGAGCCTTAAATGGCGAAGCAGTCGATGGAGCAGTTGTAACGGAAATCGCCGGGCAGTATTTACAGGATATGATGTCAGATACCGACAACGTATTGACATCTGCAATGGATCAGTTCAAGGGCGATTCTTTGTCGATCCGCTCGCTGGAAGTTTCGTTACTTGCGATGGCAATTGCCATCGAAATGGATCTGGATGAAGTGAATGCTCGCGACCTGGCTGTTGCAGGATTGGTGCATGACTGGGGCATGATGCGAGTGCCCGATGAAATTCGCAACGCAACCCAACGGCTGAATCAGGTTCAAATGCTGGAGATCAAAAAACATCCAATTTATTCGCTCGAAATGTTAGAGAACGTCGCTTCTTTGCCATCAGTTGTTTCTGTGATTGCCTACCAGGTTCATGAACGATTCAATGGAACCGGATACCCACGTGGACGCAAAGGAGAGAGTATTCATCAGTTCGCACGAATTCTGCAAGTGGCCGATGCATTCATTGGCATGACTTCCGAAAGACCGTACCGACGACCGATGATGCGATATGCAGCCATGGAATGCCTGCTGCGTCAAGCAAAAGAACGATTTGTCGACCCTGATGTTGTTCGGGCGTTATTATTGATTCAGTCGCTGTTTCCCATTGGAAGTTTCGTCACGCTGACCGACGGGAGTGTTGCACAAGTTGTCCGCAGAAATCTCAATTTCTTTNCACAACCCATTGTGCTTCGTATTCAAAATGCACAGGGTATCGCTACTGATCGCGAGGATGATAGCAATCTGATCAACCTGAATGAATCCGAAGATTTGAAAATTCTCCAAGCCTTGCCAACACCTGGTTCCAATGAAATTGCATTCAGTGAAGATCTCTACAATTCGCCGCTCGTCATAAAGGTCTAGCCTGGATAGATTTTCGGTGCTCTACTCGCTGGCAGGTTTTTTGAATGACCAGGCTTGCGGTCACCTTGAATATGTTGAGCATTTTCTGGTTTCTCTCTTCATTCTGGAGACATTCAACGGTACAATTGTGGGGTTGCAGGTGCTGTGACGCTTTTTGCCTCCCATAGAAACCAGGCTTAATTATTGAGTTTGGTTCCCTCCGATTGATTATTCAGGACTTTACTATGTCTTCCCGCCCGAGTCATCTCGTTGCGTTTTTGATGGCGCTGCTTTACGTAGTAACATTCTGCTCTCCCAACGAATTGCTTGCACAATCTGAAAAAGGTGAAGCGATTTACCAATTGCAATGCGTCAAATGCCATGGCAAGCAAGGGGAAGGCGTAGAAACGATTTATCCAGAGTCGCTGGTCGGTGATCTTTCGATCAAAGAACTGGCTCTATACATTGAAGAAACCATGCCGGAAAAGAAACCCGGATTATGTGTTGGTGAAGAAGCAGATGCGGTTGCTTCGCATATTCATTATCAGTTTTATTCGATCACTGCTCAGGCAAGAAACAAGCCCGCTCAGATCACATTTTCTCGTTTGACTAATCGACAGTACCGCAACAGCGTCGCTGATTTAGTCGGCAGCNTTTCCTGGGAACGCGATTTTGGCACACAACGGGGTTTGAAGGCAAACTACTTTAAGAATCGAAAGCAAAGCAAAGATAACCTGGCGATAGACCGTATTGATCCCGTCATTAGCTTTTCCTTAGAAGAGGGGAAGACTCCAGACGAATCGATTGAGTTCGAAGCGTTTTCGGCCTCTTGGAGGGGTGGGCTATTTGCTCCCGAAACGGGACTATATGAAATCGTTCTGAAAACAGACAATGCCTTTCAGTTCTGGTTGAATAACTCACGCACGCCGTTGATTAATGTAAGAGTCAAATCAGGAGATCAGACAGAATACCGAGCAACCATCTTTTTGCTTGGCGGGCGAACTTATCCACTTCGACTTTCGTACACAAAATCAAAACCAGAGAAAAAAGTTTCTTTGCAGCTGAGTTGGAAGCCGCCCCATCAATCTGAGCAGATTATTCCGTCTCGAAACCTTTCGCCAGAATCGTTTTCAGAAGTTTTGGTTGTTGAAACTCCTTTTCCACCAGATGATAAAAGTGTCGGCTACGAACGAGGCGTTTCGGTTTCAAAACAATGGAACGATGCAACAACTTATGCAGCTGTCGAAGTGGCAGAGAAAATCCTGGAGCGTATCAGCGAACTTGCAAAGCCGGGAAAAGATCCAGAAAAGCAAGCGGAAAATCTTCGAAAGTTCTGCGAAACTTTTGTCTCACGAGCTTTTCGTCGCCATTTGACTGAAGAACACAAAGCAATCTATATTGATCGTCAGTTCGAACGGACAGATGATCCACGAACTGCTGTNAAGCGGGTTATATTACTGACGTTGAAGTCTCCCCGGTTTCTATTTCTGGGTATCTCGCAAGCAGATAATCCTCAGCAGGAAGAACAGTATCGTCTGGCAGAATGGTTGGCGATGTGCTTGTGGGATTCGATTCCGGATCGCAGACTTTTCGATCTCGCTGCTAATGGAAAGCTAAGTAGCGAAGCTCAAGTCAAAGCAGAGACTCAGCGAATGATCAAGAATCATCGGACTCGTTCCAAAGTCCGCATGTTTTTCCATCAGTGGTTGCAGTACGATCATTTTTATGACCTGACAAAATCAAAAGAATTGTATCCGGAATTTGACGAACACTTTGCTTCTGATTTACGGACATCACTCGACCTGTTGATTGATGATATCGTTTGGAGTGAGAAGTCAGATTTCCGGGAACTGCTTTCCACGAACAGCATTTACCTGAACGGTCGGCTGGCACAGTTTTATGGCGTGGACTTACCTGCTGATGCAAAGTTTCAAAGAGTCTCGTTTGATCCAGAACACCGAGCCGGTTTAATTTCACATCCTTATTTGATGTCTGGTCTGGCTTATGAACAAGGCAGTTCCCCGATACATCGTGGCGTGTTTTTAGCCAGAAGTATGATGGGTCGATTTCTTAAGCCGCCTCCGATTGCGGTCGCTCCGCTGGAAGTTTCTTTGAATCCAGATATGACAACCCGCCAGCGTGTTGCGATGCAAACCAAAGGAGCACTGTGTGGTTCGTGCCACGGCTTGATTAATCAACTGGGGTTTGCGTTGGAGAACTTTGACGCAACAGGACGCTTTCGGTTGAAGGATAACGGAAAACCTATCAATGCAACTGGTCAGTATATTGATCGAGACGGTCGCGATACGAAATTCAATGGACCACAAGCTCTCACAGAATTCTTAACCAACAGTCCCGATACTCATGCAGCGTTTGCAGAATTGCTGTTTCAATATTTGACCAAGCAACCTGCTCAGGCGTTCGGTTCAGAACAATTGACGCAATTGCGAGAGTCCTTTGAGAAACAGGATGACAATATCCAAGGATTATTAAGTGAAATAACCAGCAGATCCGCGTTGATTAATCGGGAACTTTCCAGAAAACCAGCAAAGTAACTACCAAGTATTCGTTGAATACATTGTCCAGTGTCGACTATTGAATAAATCGAGTACAATAAAGGAGCCTCTATTAATTGGTTCTCCCCCTTGCGAAGGGGGGAGCTAGAGGGGGTTTTTGAACTGTTTTTTTATAACACAAAATGTATTCGAGAACTTCTGGGATTCAAATAATAGAAGTTCTCATAACACGTATTTGACTGCACCAGATGCTTAGCCGATTGAATATCAAATACCCTTTGAACATTATACGAGATCGAATCATGCCACAGTATCAGACGCGTCGAGAATTCATGAGGCACCTNGGCTTAGGGGCAGCTGCCCTTCCTTTTTTAGGAAACTTGCCAAGCTTAGGATTTGAAAACGCTGCTGAAAAAAAACAAAGACTCGTGATTTTCTTCAGCCCAGATGGAACGATTCCCAAGAATTTCTGGCCAGAGGAAGAAGGCGAAAAGTTCGCGTTAAAAAAAATCATGGAGCCGTTGGCCCCCTGGCAGGATCAGATGATGATTCTCAATGGCGTTAACGATCAAATTCGAGGTGATGGCGATTCTCACATGCGAGGGATGGGCTGCTTGCTGACCGGAACAGAATTATTTCCCGGTAACATCCAAGGAGGTTCTCATACACCAGCAGGTTGGGCAAGCGGGCTTTCGATTGATCAGGAAATTAAACAATTCCTACAAAGATCTCCTGCAACACAAACACGATTCGGTTCGTTGGAGTTTGGCGTTCTGGTTCCTGACCGAGCAGATACCTGGACCCGCATGATTTACACCGGCCCCAACAAGCCGGTCACGCCAATTGATAATCCTTACCAGATGTATGCCAAGCTGTACGGTCAGATAAAAAACCGGGAAGATCTGGTAAGCATTCTGGATGACCTTCAGGAAGACCTCAACAAAGTACGTTCTGTCGTCAGCTCTGAAGATCGCGAACTCCTTGACGAGCAAGCCAGCTTTGTGCGAGAGATGGAGAAAGAGCTGGCACAAAAGAAACAGGTCGACACAGGGCACGCGGCCCCAAAACTTGAACAGGGTTTGCGCGAACAAAACGATAACATGCCGAAATTCACTCGCATGCAGCTCGACCTGCTGTTCAATTCTCTTCAAGCGGATTTCACGCGAATTGCATCATTCCAGTTTACCAATTCGGTTGGAAACGCCAAGATGCATTGGCTGGGCATTGATGAAGGGCAGCACTCGCTGTCTCATGAACCCGATGACAACGAAGAGGCGGTCGAAAAACTGACGAAAATCAACTTCTGGTATGCAGAGCAAATTGCTCACTTAGCAAAACGCCTGGCAGAAACTCCAGAACCAGGCTCCACCGGATCGATGCTCGATCACACGACGATTCTTTGGACCAACGAATTGGGTAAAGGAAATTCACACACGTTGAATAACATTCCATTCGNGATGCTGGGCGGAGGATTCGGCTACAAAATGGGGCGATCAATGAACTTCAAAGGTGTGCCTCATAACCGCTTGCTGTTAACGCTGGCTCACGGGTTTGGTCATCACCTCGAACGATTCGGCAACCCCGATTACAGCGAAAAAGGACCATTGGTTCTGAGCTAACTAGCCTGCATTTACTCTCGTCAATTTTTTTGTGACCCGCGTTTAGCGGGAGTCGGTTTATCTGGTTCGAACTTTCTGCTGCTGTCTTTGCGTTGCCTGCCCCGTTCGGAGAAAATGAGGAGCAGCAAGAGGTTGTGCATCGTGAAAGATAGGCATCGCCTTCACGATTTTGCAGCTAACTTCCGAAAGATTAAGAAC
>JAESQE010000051.1 GCA_016765335.1 Planctomycetaceae bacterium | reverse complement strand
CATTTATTTTCTGGGCGAACCGTTTGCAGGTGTCGATGCGGCTACCGAACAGGTTGTCCTGAAAGTTTTGCGAGACCTGCGAGACCAGGGTAAATTATTGATCGTCGTACATCACGATCTTTTGAGTGTGCAACGATCATTTGATTCTGTGCTTCTGTTGAATGGTCGCCTGATTGCCCACGGACCGATTGCCACCACATTAACCGAAGAAAATCTGCGAAAAACTTATGGCGGTTATCTGCCGATTCTGGATCACATTGGCTCAACAGTTCAACAAGAAACTGGCCCCCGCTAATTTCAAATACACATTCGCGTATTTGTTCGCGCGTTGTACGTTTCCTGATCCCTGTCAGTACAAGGTCACGAGTGGTATCTTCTCGCAAGTATTAATTGAGTTTAGTGCAAGCGAGCATTGTCGCCCACAATTCACGACCAACCATGTCCGGCGATTTGCAGCGCGTGTGACCAAGATGCAGAGAATCTTTGATGCTGCAAATATCCAGTTCGATGTTCCAGCGAAAGCCGTACCGTTCTGCGATTTCTTCTTTGGTGTGTTCTTCGTCAACCAGTGTGGTGACGACCGTAATTACTTTGGTCCGTTCGATGAGGTGATCATATTTGCCTAGGAGGCCGCCCGGAAACGGTGTGGTTAGGTGGTGTTTTGAGAGCGAGGGTACTCAATTACCAACAGAACCACCCAGCCTTATAGTATCTCCTGAGGGAGGTCGTGAGTTAGTGGATTCGTCTCATTCGACCGAAATTCGGGTAGAACGGGATGTAATGCAATGGATAACTACGATCTTTGACGATTCCTTTTCTGGTCTCTTTTTTGTTGTAGCTAATCGGTATCGCCCAGCCGTCTTCTACTCCCATTGGGATGCCGTGAGGCCAGTAGATATAAAACGCTTTGCCGACAAATGCAGAGCGATGGAAACTATTGGTGCTCGGCCAACCGCGACTGTCGTAACTCGCAGGGCTGTTGTCACCCAGAACCAGATAGTTCTCTTCGGGTACCTTAAGTTCCAGGTAATCCCATTCTTCTCTGCGGTTCATGTACGTAGTCTGCCAGGCTTTGACATCATCAAGAGGCATACGAAAATGAAGTTCCTCATGATAGCCGGCTCGATAATAGATGTCTCTTTCGATCAGCAATGAAGAGACCGTTCCAGCCACAGCCGTCATCGCGATACCAACGGGAGACAGGTCGGTTTCTTGAGGGAAAAGCTCATTGATATCACTACTGACATACGATGCTTCAGGCCCGAAATCGATGAATTTATTATCGATCCACAAGCAGAGACGATCATCAACATTGGCATATCGAAAACTGTAACTGCCTTTGCCTTTCAAGTTGGTTTGTACTGTTGCCAGTTCAATCTCTTCCTCAGAGTTTAGACTTTCATTGACACGAGTTAATCTGGCTTGTCCAGAATTCGGATCAATGTGACAACGAAACAGATGAAACCCTTCTGTCAGTTCGATAACGACATCGGCATCTGGTCCGATTTCTTCGACTTCCAGTTTTCCAGAAACCGTCAAATCGCCTACCCAGAAAAATTCGTTTTCTTCAACAGGAAAGTCACGAGACGCCGTTGCATTGTAACCACAGTAATCTCCGATCAACCACGGGCGAGGGTCCAGAGGATCGTTGTTTTCCAATCGTTCCCACTGAGAATGGGTGGGGTGAAAATGACGATATCTTAACCAGTGAGTTTTACCATCATGGGCCACTTCCAACGGAATCGTATAAGCATGTTTTTCTGAATCCGCTTGCCAGGCCTCGGTTGTTTCTGACCAATTCGCAACGGTTGTTTCACTCTTAGCCGCTGATCGACTGACCCCTGCCCAGCGAGCGGGCCAACCTGCTTCTCGCAATGCCGTTGCGGGATGCGTATCGTCATAAACAGGAATTTGAATGAGTCGCTGTTTTTCGGGATTGTCTTTACGAAGAATAATTTCTTTCTCGTTCTCATCCAGCTTGTAGACATTGCCGTTATGAATCCGGATTGTTTCACCGGGTAAGCCGACCAATCGTTTAATGTAGTTCGTTTTTGCGTCTTCAGGGAATTTGAAAACCACAACGTCAAATCGCTTGGGATCGGTCAATTCATACTGAAACTTATTAACAAGAATCCGATCTCCTTTGTAAGCCGGAGCTTTGAAGGCTTTCTTGTTTCTGTAGCGACAATTCGGGCAAGCGGCTTTCTGGACACGCGAATGATCCATCACAACATTAGCATCTCGACGAACCTCGGAACTGGCACCGAATTGAAATTCGTAACCACATTGCTCACAGGCAATATCTTTATGTCTTCCGAACAGCGTAGGAGCCATCGATCCGGTCGGGATCACAAACGCTTCTGCTTCAAATGTGCGAAACAAAAAAGCCAACACAAAAGCAAAGACAATCGATTCAATCGTTTCCCGAGCCGATTCGCTTTCTCGGACAGGCTTTTGTGCTTTTTTTTCGGAGTCACTGCTTTTCGTAACAGTGTCTGTTTTCGTAACAGTATTCGTTTTTGCAAGAGTGTCCGGAGACCCAGAACCATCAGTAGAATTGAGAGAAGTTGGCATAACGTGAAATACTTTCGAAAACCTAAACACCACCGAAGCGATGTGAAAGTCTCAATCAAAATACATGATCGAAAAAATGAGTCAAAACGTAAGGTAGGCTGCAAAATTGAATTCTATGGAAGGGCACGGTGCACCTTATACACATTCGCAATTTGTTCTCGCGTTGGAAGTTCCCGAACCCCTTGCCAGTACCAGGCCACGAGCAATCACGTTACGCAGGTTCCCTTTACTTGTGTTTGGTAATATACGCTACAGGCAGCGATTGCGTTGGACGAATTCAAACGAAACGCGACTTGCATCTTAACCCAGAGGGGCCAATTCTCCAAGAGCGGGGCGTCTGCGAATCCCCCGAATGCTTCCCCGCATGCAACTTTATGCACAAAAACACGAAGCCAGAACCAGAATGCGGTCCAATTAACCGGCCCACCAGCTTGGCTCTTCAAATAGTTTTTCAACCGGGCAACTAAATTCCGGAAGCAAAGACTGGTGTACAAGTATCTCAGACTTGCCTAAAGTCACCGCTTGAGTGTCTCTTGAAATCACAGCGACTTCCAACCGTTGAGGATCGATGGCCCAGACCGCAGCCACTCCCCAGGCAAGATAATCTTCCACTCGTTTGGAGATTATGCCTCGACGATCCGCAGTCGAGGCCAATTCAATCACCAGTTCCGGCACTTTGGGTGTAAATGGCTTATCGGTCTCCGCGAAACGCGGACCAGTTAAATAATAACAGGCAGCCGGGAAGCGAATGGTATCAGGCGTGGATTCCATCAACATTCCCAAATCGAAGCAGGCATATCCAAGTTCCGACTTTTGAATGAATTCAGCAAACGCCTTCGAAAGATTCAGAACCGTGTTTCCATGATCCAAATCCGGGGGCTGAAGAATGGTCACTTTCCCAGATTCCAACTCTGCCCACTGTCCACTTTCGGGAAGATCGTATCGGGCATCCAGAAATTGCTTGGCTGTCATCAATGGGTCATCTGTCATCTTTAGCCCTCTCCTGTTCATTTTGAATTACAGCTCAATGACTGATACACGTTTTTCAATTTCATCGAGCGAAACCAAATCGCCCACTCCGGCACCAGGGCAATCCTTCGCAGTTTGTCGCCAAGCTTGCTCGCTTGTCAAATTCGAGTTCCAAAAAGGCCACGTTCTGCATTGAGGCGGCCTCACCGAATAAATATCGCAGCCCCTGGTTTTTCCATTAAAGAAGGTGCAGTCGCCATTAGGAAACTCTGTTAACGAGATCTTCCCTTGAAGAGGCCGTGTGTGCATCAGGCGGATTTCGCCAATCGGCTTGTCAAGAAGCTCCGCAATTTTCGCCACATTCTGCTCATCAACCCAAACAGCACCAGTAGCGCCCGTGCAGCAATTTCCGCAGCCCGTGCAACGAAACTTCAAACCATCCTGATACCAAGGCTCTTGCGACATACACTTTTCTTTCCCGAGATCGATTCACGATCCAGACAGTATCCACCTCACGTTTGCAATTTGACGGAACGATCCGTACCTGTTGACCCATTCTAGGAAATCCCTGCTGCGAAGTCGATCCTGTAAAACTTGTGATCAATAGGGATTCCGCATTAAGCGAAAGCATTGCAAATTTCTGGAGCCGAGCGACATGAGCGATATTATCTGATGGTCTCCAGCNTGAAGTTCCCAGATTCCTCTTGTCTTTTTTTGCACATCAACCGTATGATCAACCCCAATTAAAATTATCGCGAAGTCATCGTTCGTGGTCTTGTACCGACAAGGACTAAGAGAATAGACAACGCACAAACAAATACGCGAATGCGTATTATGCAGAATTGAAAGCAGCGGAATATGAATGGTTTCTCATCCAGTTTCTGCCGATTCAGCTTCACTAGCTTGCTGTTTCTGGGATCATTTGCTGGGCTACTGTTAGTAGAAAGGCAGTCTCAATGCGAAGACAAAGTCCCCATCGGCAAGCGAATTCGGACCGAATTAAGCTTTGTGCTTGTGATGCCTCAAGGGCAAAGTAATCCGCTTGCTGCTCAGAAATGGGCCAAAATATTCGAAGGATTTTCAGTTCCCGTGCATATTCGTCAGCGTCAATTCAAAGATGTTGCAGGAGTCGACCAACTGATTTATGGCACCATTCGCAGAATCAAGGTCACCGGTCAGCTCGACCGCAAAGGCAGCATCCGNCTACCCGACAAAACTTTCAGTTTGACAGATACCGAACAACTCGAACAATGGATTGAAGAGCTGAAGATTTATGGTGCTCAGGGAACCCCCGAAGGCCAACCACTCTGGGGCCTGAAAAAATCAGAATTCAAATTGCTTCATGCCGAGCTGACAAAAACCGTCACTCAACAGACAGCTCAGCTCAGTCTGAGTGAAGCCATTCGAGCCTTGGAACTGCCTGCAAAATATCCTCTCAAATTCACCACCTCAGCACGGACTCATTTAGCCAAACTTGAAACGCAAAATAAGCTGCCTGAAATGCCTCACGATTTACGCAAGTTCTCCAAAGGAACGGCGATTGCAATGGTTCTGCGAAGTTATTCGTTGGCGTTCTCTCCGGTCAGGCTTCCCAATGAATCTGTTGAGCTTCGAATTGAACCATCGAGCGAGATTGATACCGCTTGGCCGATTGGCTGGGATCCCGATTCCTTCAATCTGAAACGCTTGGCCTTAGCCAGAAAAATGTATATCTCTCAAATGATCGAGATTCAGGATTTGCCTTTGTCTAAGCTCATTCCCAAAGTACATAGCGAAACAGAACTTGATCTGTTTATCGATCCTCTTGCGATTTCTTCCACGGGTTTGGNTTTGGATAAACTGATTGTTAATTTTCCCCGCAAAAGATCATCCTGGTCTTTGTGCTTACGAACGGTATTGGCTCAGGTCAAGCTGACTCAGCAACTGCGTGTTGATGAAAACAATCGGCCTTTTACCTGGATCACCAAATTCGATCCCAAAGGATCTCATAAAACCAAATTCTGATACGCGAATGGGTATTATGCGTCAAGGTCCAGGTGTGTCCCGAGAATATGATCTGGGTCAACGCTTCTGTGAGATTGAGACTTCACTTCCTCGCCATGCTTTTCGGGCGATTGCGTTTGTTCATCTTCAGGATGATCTGGCAGNTATAAGCCGTCTGCATCACGATCCGTGTTGAGTGTCGCTTGCTCGACATCTTCGATAGCACTGGATGCTTTGGCTTTCAGATTGCTGCGAAAATCCTGCGAAGCCGCCGCCGCCTTGGCTGAATCCTGACCTGGACGAGCTTGCTGACCACCTGAAACAGAACTGGCAATGCTCAATGCAGGCAGATTAACATAGTTAATACCACTCATAATCAACACTCCGAATCAATTGACAATACGGCAACCCAAAACGTAAACAACTATAGTTCACATTTGGAAAGTTGGCTGCCGATTTCACTCAATCTGACTAAATAAAGCCACACGGTTGTCAATTCAAAGGTGCATGATCTCGTGGAACATATTTGAGGCGAATAAATTGCCCAAAGGGTGCTTATTTGCAGACACACCCAGCTCCAAAAGCCGGAAATTCCAGCTTTCTCATCAACTATTATCGACTTTTCCCCCTTCAACATTCTGTCAAAAGAGGCAATCCGAGGGGATTATTCCGATGTTAACCAGTAAATCACCCTGAAATGTATGAAAATCGCTCAAAATGACTTCAGCTGAAGGATAAACCCTGATCCCTAATGTGTCACTACCAGATTGTCTCGATGAACCGCTTCTGCGAAAGGAATCTCGCCCAGTTTCTCTAGGATTTCCTCTTTCCGGCACCCCATCAGGTATTGAACCTGTCTGGAATCGTAATTCGAAAGCCCTCGGGCAAATTCCTTGCCTTGCTGATCAATAATTGAGACAACTTCTCCCATTTCGAAATCACCTCGGATCTCTTTAATTCCGATCGGTAGCAACGATTTTCCCGACTCAACAATTGCTTTGCTGGCTCCTGCATCAACAACAAAGCCCCCCGAAGGTGTGACCGTAAAACCGATCCACCTTTTCCAAGCCGGGATGAATTTGCCTCTGGCTAAAAACGCAGTGCCAACATCTTCGCCTCGTGCAATTCTACCGAGTACGTCGTCATCCAGGCCATTGGCCAGTATCACATTCTCTCCCACGGAAACCGCTTTTTTTACAGCAGCCAGTTTCGATTCCATTCCCCCGGTTCCCCGGGAACTGCGTTGATCGCTGACGCACTCAAACAGGGAATCGTCCCATTTCTCAACAAGTGAAATCACTTGGCTATTTTGTGAACAAGGATCGCCATCATAAAGACCATCGATGACCGAAAGAATAACCAGCAACGGCTGATCGAGTAAGCTCATCACCATGGCTGCGAGTTGATCGTTATCACTAAATTTGCTACCCCGAAAAGATTGACGAATTCCAGAGATGGAACGCGATTTCGAGCCAGAGGCTGATCCCGAAACAGAATGAGTTCGAGAACCAGAGGCTGAACCAGAAACCGATGGCGAGACTGGAAACGGACTGCGGATTTCGTCAATGCTTACCGTATCATTTTCATTGATAATTGGCACCGAGCCATACTCAAACAATGTTCGCAAAGTATTTCGAATATTGAGATAACGAGTTCGATCACGAAAATCGTCAACCGTCAACAAAAGTTGAGCCGCATGATATCCATGACGACGAAACGCCTGATCGTACAGCCCGATTAGATGAGCTTGTCCGGTGGCAGCAGCTGCCTGAATGTGGGGAAGATCTTTAGGTCGCTCGGTCAGTCCCAGCAACGTCATGCCTGCGCCAACCGAACCACTCGATACCAACACAACTTGCTTCCCGGTTGCCCGCAAAGCATCGACCTGCTCTGCAATTTTTGAAATGCGAGCAGGGTCCAGAGCCAAATTCTCATCCGAGAGCACATTGGTTCCAATTTTTACTACAATTGTTTTTGCAGTTTCAGCCAGTTCTTTTCGAACCAAGTTACTCATTCCAGTCGGTTTCATATTCGTGATTGCAGGCACTGATGGATGTTATTTCGTCCGAAACGAATTGCAGGTGAGTCGATGACAGGATCGCCCAAATTACTTTCCGCGATTGCTTTGTGATCCCATTTGAATTTCGCCCGTAATTCTCAATCGTATTTTACCGGTGCACTTACTTCCGGGGGGCACATTCACGCGAACAAGTAATTGCCCCTCTTGAGAAATTTCGATCTCGCTCTTTTTTCCTATCAGAAAGGGCTCGCTTGTTTTCCCCTTGCGAGTGACAACCACGCCCATCAAGGCGCCCAAGGGTACACCCGCAACCAGATCCTGCTTAACATCTCCAGACGGAAAACCTTCGGAACCAACCCGTTGAGAAATGATGATTCGACTTTCCCCTTCGGATTCAAAGCGAATTTTACTCCCTTTTTTGACGCCCACACCAGCAGAAACCCAACCTTTCGAGGGATCGATTTCCAACAAGGCTTCGTTCTTAGACAAACGTTCTTCTTCCAATTCTTTGATCTTTGCCTGCACCTTTGACAAATCAGGTTGCAGCCTCAGAATCTTCTCTAAAATCTCCTGTGCCTTTTCCAGGTCTCCAGCCTCTTCGTACTGTAAGGCGACGTCAGCTGCCGTATTCATAAACGCGGTTTCAGCATCAGCGATCTGCTTTTCCAGTTCCACGGTGTTAATTCCACGAGGCGACTTCTGTGCGCAAACCAATGTCGGAGTAGCACAAAGCAACAGAAATGATAACGACACCAGCAACTTGATCCGGGTTCGAGAAATTGCTGCCCAGGACTGTGTTTCAATAGAAGAACAGGTCATCAGATATCATCTTTCTTCAGTGAAAGTTTGTTGTGTTTTAATGATCGCGGTAGGTGAACGGTGGCTTAAACAGTGGCTTACTCAAACGTGCTTTAAAATACTGTAATTACTGTAACCAATCCTACTGGATATCAAACAGGGATTTTAACCACGAAGGCACGGAGAGCACTAAGAAAAAAGAAAAGCTCGTTCAATTCTCATTAACTCGTTGATCGGCTGAGTTTTTCCCCGTGAACACCGTATTAATCAGTAGCCCATACTTCTGCGACAAGGCATCCCCAAAACTTGCCTTTTTTTCTTCGTGCCCTTTGTGTCTTTGTGGTTTTGTAATCGTACTCTCACAAACATCGTTCAGCTATTAAGACTGTTGACAAAAATAATTATAGGGAACCTCTATTCATTGAATCGCAGAGGTTCTCGAATACAGCTTGGTTATAAAAAACAGCTCAAAACCCCTCTATCTCCCCCTTCGTAAGGGGGAGAACCAATAGCGACAAGCATTGTAGAATAACGCTATGACTTAAGAGCTTCAGGGAGTCTTGAAGTCGGAATGTTGTCGTAAGATTGTAGCATCGCAAAACGTCGAACCGATGCCGGAATCCCGACTGCTGTAAATCCAGGATGACCGGTTGCTGGAAACGGTCCCCCATGATTCATCGCTGGCGAAACCGCAACACCTGTTGGCATTTTATTATTCAGTAATCGTCCAACTTTACGCCGAAGCACTGGCTCCAGTTTTGAATAGAAAGCGTCCTCTTCATCACACTGCGAAAGATAAACAGTCCCAGTTAACTGACCTTCAAGAGTTCGGGCAATTTCAATCATTTGATCCAGGTTGCTGGTTGTGACTAGTAACGATCCGTTGCCGAATACTTCGCGCTGAAAAGTTTCTGGAGAATTTAAGAACTGCTCAGCTGATACTTGCAACAGCGTACTTTGAACTGCAAACCCAGGCCCATCGGCTGCCTCGCCGCCGGTGAGAAGTTGTGCTCCGTTTTCGGTTAAGTATTTTACGTTTTCAAGAAAGGACTTTTGCCCGGAACCAGACAGCAACGGCGCACAGTTAGATTCAGAGAACTTTTGCTGAAGCTTGCCAATCCATGTTGCAGTCTCTTCACCAGGAGGCAAAATCACCAAGCCAGGATTTGTGCAAAACTGACCACTTCCCATCAAGCAGCTTCCCGTGAATTCATCAACAAGATCGTCTGCCTTTTCAGAAAGGTAACTCGGAAGAACAAACACAGGATTGATACTCGACAATTCCAGATAAGCAGGTTTGCCAACTTCGTCCGCAGCTGCTTTGATTTTCAATCCCGCGTTCAATCCACCCGTGTAACCCACGGCTGCCAAGCGAGGATCTTTAATTAATCGGATTCCCAAATCGGCTGGCATACGATACACGAGCTGGACAAACCCGGGAGGAAAATCGGTCGCCTGAGCTGCCTTCAATGCTGCCTCTGCCAGAAGACGGGTTGTTTCGGGGTGCGAAGGATGCCCTTTGGCAATGACCGGATTCCCAGCTGCAACCGCAGCTGCAAAATCTCCTCCAGAAATTCCGTTGAATGCAAACGGAAAATTGTTGGGGCCAAATACAATGACCGGTCCTATGGAACGGAGCATCGAACGCAGGTTGTTCTCTTCGTCGATCACTGGACTTGCCCAGTCTCCACTTCGAGCGGCATCAGCTGCTTGTCTAAGTTGTCCGGTGGTACGAGGAATTTCTCCGTTTCGAAGTCTTGGCAAATGAGGAAGCGCGGTTTCCTGATGTGCAACTTCTGCGAGTTCATCTGCGTTAACTTCAATTTCGTCCGCGTACGCTTCGAGAAACTGAGCAAACCGCGACCCGGGCCAGTCACGTACAATTTCATCGGCTGCCTGAGCTGCGTTCAGCACCGCATCCAAATCCTCCCATTGACTAACAGGGTACTCCATGCCAATGGCTTCGCCGGTAGCAGGATTAACCGCCTGAAATCGTTCTTCAGATTTTGAAGGAACCCAAGACCCATTCACAAGAATATTTGCAGTCGCCATGAATTTATTTCACTCTATAATTATTGAACAACACTAACGAAAAATGATCGCATGAATTACGCAAGGGCATCTCGCGACCACCCTGAGTATCAGCTTATATGAAGGTGCAGCAGATCCATTATACCAAACTCAACTAAAACTTGCTCTGCGTAATTGATTGTGTTCAAAAAGCGGAGCTTTGGTTGTCAGCAAGATGGCAGACAAATCCTGAACACACAATGAAAACAGATCAGAAATGCAGTCAAAACGCCGGCTTAACCACCTGTTTGGGTTTGTTGGTGCCTGGGGAATTACCAGAGGCACCCCCCGTAATTTCAAGCAGCTTCACATCGACACCAATAGCTTGTTCCTGCTTTCCCCAGCTAGCCGCTTTGCATTTTGAATACAGATTGAAAGCCGCAGGAGAAAGATTTTCAGCAGTCACCTTGCGTGCTTCCAGCATCACGCCATCTGCTCCAAACAGCGGAGCATCCACGTGCCCCGGCCCCCAATATTCAGGCCAAACAACAGAAAGTTCCCCTTGGGCTAACCCCCCGGAAACCTTCGGTGCAAATCCGTTTCTGGATCCCCACCACCACAACCTCTTCGCAAGATCGGCTGGCTCGCCAGTTGAACTGAGCAGTGTTGCAACAGCAGGACTTTTCGGATTCACCAGTATCGGCGAGACAAAAACGCAGTCAGTCACAATTCCTTCAACCGGTGGTTTTGTATGCTCAACCGAAGCCGGAAGATCAAAATGGAACAGGCCATTCTCGGAAGAAAGCGTGCAGTGAGAGACTTCAAATAACCCCTGTTGTTGCTTCTTAAGAATTGGATAATAAAGTTTGAAAAGATGATTCTTCGAAACAAGCAGGCTGTTCTGAACAAGCATTGGGTTTGCATGCAGATTCGCATCGATCACATCTCCGCCATACTGGAAATAACAGCGATCAATCGTGAGTCCATTTCCTTTTTGAATTGGCGATTGAGGCTGAGTCATCTGAATCAGTGATATAAGTTTTGGATGCTTTTCACCAGGGCCGGTCGCGTGGCATTTGGTGAGATGAATTGCAGAGTTTTCTGCTTTGATCCAGTGACTGGGCATCGGGGCGTTCTTGGATGATGCCAGACTAAACACACCGGCTTCGATTTCAAGAGTACCGTTCTTCACCGTAATCCACGGAGTACTTTTGACTGAACGACTCACAGGACGCAATGTAAGTTGAGCCTTCCCCTTTTCTGTAATAAAGAGGATTTTCACTTGCTTATTCACAATCGTAATCGGCAAGCAGGATCGCAGCCCGAATCCGCGAGCTTCTACAATTGTTTTGCCTGGAAAACTCTGAGAAGCAAGAAACTCACTCAGGTCTGTCTGATTCAGGTCCACCGACACTTTTTTGACATCTTTATCATCTTCTGCAAAAAGGTCTTTCTTTGTCGGTACACGAGGCGGCAAGCGAAATGCGTAATCTGACCGCCAAGATTTGTGTAGCAGCGCAGGAGCCGAAATTGTTGCAGTCTCCTTGGCTACTTCCTCCCCTGCACGAGCCAGGCTGGTAATCACCGATGGCTTCAAATAAGCCATCTGAAGCTGAGCTTTCAAGTTGATACCAGTGAGATCCCAACGCCCATTTGAATCCGCATTCCCCCAGAATTCTTCCCAGGATGCATCATCATTAGGTTCAAACTTTGAATTCGTATTACTCGTTACTGCCAGCAGTCGATGACTCCAACCAGAAATTACGGTTTCTTCATTGCGACAGTCGATGTTTGTCAGCTTGCCATTTCCTGCTGTCTTCAAAACATTTTCAGGCCAATTCTGCACCAACAAAAACGGCTGAGCACCAACTGATGTGCTTGCCACAATATTGGATCGATTCAAATTCATAACCGTGGTCGGTACATTCACTTCACCACTTGCGTTATTGATCGTGATGGCATTGCCTTGGCAAACGATAACGCAATCGTTGATTGAAAGATTGCGATCTGCCTGATCCGGTTTCGCGTTTGCTGCATCTGCTGATTTGCTTGCCGCAGCAGAGCGAGGCACATGATTCACCGTGTAAACCGGTTGGTTCCCAATCGCCAATAAA
Organism: Planctomycetaceae bacterium; assembly: GCA_016765335.1. Classification (GTDB taxonomy): domain Bacteria; phylum Planctomycetota; class Planctomycetia; order Planctomycetales; family Planctomycetaceae; genus Rubinisphaera. Next base: position 7,271 of record JAESQE010000051.1, on the reverse strand, counting down.
GATCCCTGGAGTTCAGCTTCAAATTTCCTGCCCGAATAAACAAAAGGCTTCCAACTGCTTCCGCGAATCAAACAGTGTTTCCAGCGAGATTTCCCGACACGTTGCCTGCTCCACGATGCATCACAAAGCACGACCGGTGATTGACGGGTTTCTTCAATTGTAAACGAACAGTCACGAACATTTAATTCGGCATCAACTGTTCGAATCAAAGTCAACTTATCGTCATTGGATAGCTCATAGCCCAACAGGCCAAAATGTAAACCCTGTAACTTCAGTGTGCCCTTGCGGACCGTCAAAAATCCCTTGGCCAAAGTACTTGCAGAAGGAATCAGGATTTGTCCCGAACCTTCCTTGCCAACCCGCACTGTGAGATTCTTCCCAGTAACGACAATCGGTCGGTCCCAGATACTCAGCCCTTTTTTCGAAAGTTCGATCACAATTTCTGGATCGGTTGCCTTGTCGATGGCCTCTTGAAGTGAATGAGCAGAAGTCGCATCTGTTTTTTTATCCAATGCAACAATTCTGATAACCTGCGGACCAGCTTGCACTTCAGCTTTCCCAGGCTGAGCTGGCGAAGGGGGCAATGCATGATCCCCAGTAGCTGTTGGGTTCTGCTTAGAATTCGTATTCCTGGCATTTGCGGTATTCTTGGCATTTGCACCAGCAACGTTTTGTTGATCCGCTTCTGCTTCACGCTCCTTCTGTCGCTCTTCAGCTAATTCAGCCAAACCAATTTTTTCGGAGCTGTCGTTGTCCATTGCATCGCCAACACCCGAGAAGACATAAAACAACAAGCCCACAAAGGCGATTGATACAACTCCAACTCCCGCGTAGACAAAAGGAGTCCAGTTGAATTCTCGCCCCTGGTTCGATTCCACATCAGCCAGCTTTTTGCGTTCTCTGGGCGGCAGATCTTCTACTCCCGAGTCTTTGAAAGTAGATTTCGAACCGGACTTTTTTGATTTCGAACCAGACCTTTGGGACTTTGAACCCGACTGCTCAGTTGCAGAGTCCTCTTGAGAAGACTTGCGTGATTTGCGAGAGGACTTCGTACTGCTGACTTCTTCTTCGACATCATCCACAACGCGAGATTCTTTGCTTCGCATGGGCAAATTCACTGCTTCATTACCAGCAGTTTTCGATACCTGTTCGTCTTCAATTACTTCGGGAGAAGCCAAGTCAGCCAAGTCAGCTGCACTGATTTCTCTGCGACTGTTTTTCTTGACTGCTGCTAAATCGTCAAGTAGTTCCCGAGCAGACTGATAACGATCAATTGGTTTTTTTGACATCATCCTGTTGATGACGCTTACGATTACCTCGGGAACCGATTCGTTGATTGAGCGTGGATCAGGTATCGTTGCGGTCGAATGAGCATGCAGTTTGTTTGTGATGTTTCCCTCTGGGAACGGCGGCGATCCCGTGAGCATATGATACCATGTGCAACCCAGCGAATACAAATCGCTACGTATGTCAGCCGCTTTGCTGCTGCGTCCCTGCTCGGGGGACATGTAATCGACCGTACCGACAGTTGTGCCATCCCGTGTAATCGATGTTTCTTCGTCATCGAGTGCGCGAGCCAACCCCAGGTCCGTTAATTTGACCACGCCGCTTTGAGTGATCAGTAAATTCGAAGGCTTGATATCCCGATGCACAATCCCTGCAAGAGAGGCATGCTCCAATGCTTCGGCCACTTGCTTAATGATTTCTGTTGCTCGTCGAACCGGAAGGCGACCACGTTTTTTAATCAGCCTTTGAACGTCAGTTCCTTCTACATACTCCAACGCAATGTATTTGTAGCCGTCTACATCACCCGATTCATAAATGCGAACAATATGATCGTGAGTCAACTGAGCGACGGCTTGTGCTTCTGCCTTGAAGCGTTTGACTAACGTCGGATTTTCGGCTTTATCCTGTGGCAATACCTTCAAGGCCAGCAATCGATTCAAATCTGTATCGAGAGCCAAAAATACGGTACCCATCCCGCCGGAACCCAGCTTCTTTTTAATCTCGTAGCGGCCCAGCTTGCCTTTTTCCAGCAAGTCCAATTCGGCTGCAGCATTGCCTGATTGAGACGACGACGCTGCTCTTTTTTTTTCAGCCATGGAACATCCAAAAGCTTATCAAGAATTGTCGGTGATATGAGGGGAAAACGAATTGATTCGCACGAAAGTACACTTAGAAAATAATTTATTGCATCCCGCAAATCAGTACGCAACAAATTTGTAGAAACGACTGTTCCGTCAGATTTCTACACATAATACTATATTGTCACGTCATCAATGATCTGAAAAGGCAANAGAATGCCTATTACATTGACGATTACAGAACGGTTTTGCAATCTGAAAGCACTATCTCATCCTAATAACATTGATCANGCGAACACACGTCACTCGTATTTAGGGACATTTGGCTCTGGGATTTCGTCAATCAGTCTGCGAACCAAATCGTCTGTGGTGTAGCCTTCTGCTTGTGCCTGAAAGTTTGCGGAGATGCGATGCCTTAATACAGGAGTAGCGATTTTTCGAATGTCAGCTGGACTAATTGCCGGTCGACCATCCATCGCTGCCATCGCTTTGGCTCCGGTAATTAAATACTGCCCTGCTCTCGGGCCTGCCCCCCAGTCAATCAAATCCTTAACAAATTGGGGAGCGGAACCATCTCCCGGGCGAGTTGCTCGTACAATTCGAGTCACATAGCTAACCATCAGCGGACTGGCTTCGATTGTTCTGATCTGCTTTTGCAGATAGAGAATGGCCTTGGCGGAGAGGATTTTTCGGACTTCTGCTTTTTTCCCCGAAGTAGTCGCTTCCAGAATCTGCTCTTCTTCTTCAAAAGACGGATAATCGACATGAATATTGAACATAAAACGGTCCAACTGAGCTTCCGGAAGCGGGTACGTCCCTTCCTGCTCAATCGGGTTTTGCGTTGCGATGACGAAAAAGGGATCGGGAAGATCGTAAGTCTGTTGTCCGATGGTCACTTCATGTTCCTGCATCGCCTGCAACAATGCAGCTTGTGTTTTGGGAGGTGTTCGGTTGATTTCATCGGCCAGCAGAATATTTGTAAACACCGGCCCTTGCACGAACCGGAATTCTCGCCGACCGGTTTCCGACTCTTCCAGCACGTTGGTTCCGGTGATATCTGAAGGCATTAAGTCGGGCGTAAATTGAATTCGCTTGAATTCCACATCCAGAATCCGAGCAATCGTACTTACAATCAACGTTTTCGCCAGGCCAGGCACCCCCATCAGCAAACAGTGACCGCCCGTAAACATGGCAGCCATAATTTGATCAATGACATCTTCCTGCCCAATAATCACTTTGTGCAGTTCCTCAGACATCAACTCACGATGCTTTTGAAACTTCTCTAGAAAATCATCGAAATCGCGTTTTTCAGCCATAGCAGAAATTCATTCTCAAAACCGTGCAAGATAACCAGATAACAACCGCAACAAGCGAGGACACCAAACCCAATTAAAACCTGCGTTGCGTGATCGATCGTAGCCTTGTACTGACAAGGAGTTCGGAAACATACAACGCGCGAACAAATACGCGAATGCGTAGTTATCTTACCGACTTAGTAACGCCAGCAAAACAGACTCGCAATAATTCCTATTCAAATTGGGCTGATCTACTTGTTGACATCAAAAGAATGTTTCAAAACTGCTCTCCACTCATTTCGCATTTGTGCGTACAATTTGATTCTGCAAATTTGTTGATTGATTTGCTGGTGAGATCATTTTGCGTCCTTTGGTATGTAGGAATGAAATATTATGCGAGTCATGATTGCCTGTTTGGCCTGTGCGATTGTAGGTGGAATGGTTTCTGGAATTGTGGTTTCGATTTCGGAACCGACCCAGATTGTTGCTCAGGATAAAATTGAACGCAGGGGGCCTGGATTTCCACAACTCCCCCTTTTTCAACCATCCCCTAAGCAACCAAACCAAACGCCTACTGACTCGCCAGAGGATCGTTATGGTGAGAGTTGGCTCGAATCGGATGAACTCACACCAGACGAAAGAGTGAATGTTCTGGTTTACAAAAATGTCAATCGAAGCGTTGTGAATATCACAACACGCAATGTGAAAGTGGACAACTTCTTTTTGCGTGCAGTCCCTGAAGAAGGGACCGGTTCTGGGGTTGTGGTTGATCGAGCCGGGCATATTGTGACGAATTATCATGTGATTGAAGATGTCCGCGAAGTGATTGTTTCGATGTTTGACGGCGAATCGTACGATGCAACGTTTGTCGGAGCCGATCCTGTCAACGATATCGCGGTGATTCGCATTGAAGCTCCGCGTGAATCTCTGCATCCAGTTCGCTTTGGTGATTCGTCGCCTTTGAAAGTCGGCATGAAAGTTTTGGCGATTGGCAATCCGTTTGGTTTGGAACGGACATTAACCACCGGAATCATTTCCTCGCTCAATCGTTCGTTGCAACTTCATCGTGATCGCAACATCAAATCGATCATACAAATTGATGCAGCTGTGAACCCCGGCAACTCGGGAGGTCCGGTTCTCGATTCTCATGGTCGAATGATCGGCATGAACACTGCAATTTATTCGAAAACAGGACAAAGTTCGGGAGTTGGTTTTGCGATTCCGGTCAATCTGGTCAAACGAGTCGTTCCCCAACTGATTCGACACGGACAGGTGATTCGTGCAGAGATCGGTATTTCCCGAGTTTATGAAACCGAAAATGGATTACTCATCGCCAAGCTCACCTCCGATGGCCCCGCTGAATCAGCCGGGTTACTTGGGCCGCAGGTTGTGAGACAACGCCGCGGACCTTTTGTCGTAGAACGGATGGACAAATCCGCTGCGGATTTAATCATTGCATTAGACGGAACGAAGATTACCTCAGCCGAAGACTTCCGAGACGAAATCGAAGCCCACAAACCTGGTGAAACAATCGTGCTGACCATTATTCGAGCAGACAAAGAACTAAAAATCCCCGTCCAACTGGGCGGCGGAAAAATCACCAGCAAATAATATCTAAGGAGCACAGACATTCCTGTCTGTGTCGTTTGAGTATGCCTCAATTCAAGGCAGACAAGAATGTCTACCCTCCGTTTGGAAATAGATTTAATATTTCATCAAAATCAAACGGATTGATGCGTTGCATTGACCAACTTGATTTCAATTCACCATAATGCAACCAATCGGCAATGCACGCGCCTTCGCCGAAGAGACCAACTTAGCCCATTACGGGAACCTCTATAATTGGTTCTCCCCCTTGGGAAGGGGGAGATAGAGGGGGTTTTCAAACTCTGTTTTAATTAAACTGCCTTCAATAAGCTCTGGAATTCAGTTTTTCAGAGGTTCCCTTTAATACCAAAGGTATGGGTCGCAAGAAGTGACCATGCGATTTTCTATCTTACGTACAATTCACACAAGTTCTCTTAGAAGCTGAGAGAACAATTAATCTTTCCCCTTGAAATGACACCTGGAGAAACCTGATGAAGCACCTTCGAATTTTCTTTTGCACACTCGCGTTGGCACTGATCGTGCCTACGGCTTTGTTTGCAGATGTTGAACTCTGCAATGCGTTTACCGATCACATGGTTTTGCAGCGAAATCAACAGAATCCTGTTTGGGGCTGGGATGCTCCTGGAACAAAAATTACCGTTTCTATAGCAGGGCAAAAGCACGAAACCAAAACAAATGCAGATGGTCGTTGGGACTTAAAACTTTCAGCAATGAAAGCAGGCGGCCCACACATCCTAACGATTTCGGGAAGCAGCGACGTCACCATTCAAGATGGTTTAGTTGGCGAAGTCTGGGTTTGCTCTGGACAATCTAACATGGCCTTTTCGGTTTCCAGTGCGAACGATCCCGACCTGGAATCTTTGACTGCCAAGTACCCGCAAATTCGTTTTCTATCTGTACCGAATCGTGCTTCGCAGAATCATGAAAAGAACTTCAATGGTGCCTGGTCGGTTTGTACTCCCGAGACGGTCAAAAGTTTTTCCGCAGTTGGATATTTTTACGGTCGCCAACTCCATCAAACACTCGGCGTTCCAATCGGCTTGATCGATAACGCCTGGGGTGGTTCAGCAGCTGAGGCTTGGATTCGACGTGATCTGGTTGATAACGACAAGCAGTACGAAGTTTTAAGCAAACGCTGGAAAGGCGTCGAAGCAACTTACGATCACGAAAAGGCGACGCAACAATATCAAGCAAGACTGAAAAAATGGCAAGCAGCTGTCGCCAAAGCTAAAGCTGCGAAAAAACCTGCTCCGAATCGACCACGAGCACCGCGAAATCCTTTAACCGGGAATTCTCGCCTTGGAAATCTTTATGGTGGCTGCCTGCATCCGATTATCGGATACGGCATTAAAGGAGCTATCTGGTACCAAGGAGAATCAAACGCAGGTCGTGCTTACCAGTACCGACATATCTTCCCGTTGATGATTCAAAACTGGCGTGATGACTGGAAACAGGGCGACTTTTCGTTCTACTGGGTTTCCCTGGCTGACTTCAACAGAGAAGCTCCTGAACCGGGTGGCAGCACCTGGGCGGAACTTCGCGAAGCACAAACAATGACGTTATCGCTACCAAATTCTGGTGAAGCAATCATCACCGATCTGGGCGAATCCGACGACATTCATCCTAAAAACAAACTGGATGTCGCGAAGCGGTTAGCAAGATTGGCGTTGGTTCAAGACTACGGTTACAAAATTGTTGGTCGTAGCCCACGTTATCTTTCCAATTCCATTAAAGATGGAAAAATGACAGTGAAGTTTCAAGACATCGGCGATGGACTCGATACCTTTGATGTCCGGGAACCGATCGGCTTTACTATTGCAGGAAAAGATCAGAAATTCGTGCACGCCCAGGCGAAAATCACAGGCAACGACACCATCGTTGTCTGGTCTGATGAGATTAAAGAACCTGTTTCGGTTCGATACGCCTGGGCAAACAACCCGGTTTGCAACGTGCAAAACAAAACCGGACTCCCAGTGACTCCATTCCGTACTGACGACTGGCCCGGAGTTACCATTGATGCAAAATAATCAACGGCCATCGGTTGCTTAACGCATCCGTTGAATTTGTTGATTCCAACCAAACCGTGTCGCTTCACCTTTCTGGTCGAACGCGACACGGTTTTTTTATTTGGGTGGATTTCAAATCAAAGTGACTTGCCCTCAGCTCAATAGTGTCCGGTGAAATAATTGCCGTGAGCTACCTGTTATTTCTTTTTGCTGAATGGCATAAGGTTCGCAGTTGATTCTTGCATGGTAAAATCGACACTCCAACCTGGCGATAAAAA
>JAESQE010000050.1 GCA_016765335.1 Planctomycetaceae bacterium | reverse complement strand
AAGGGGGAGAACCAATTAATAGAGGTTCCCTAAAATAGTCATTTTTCTTATCGACGTTTACCAGGGCGTTTTCCAGCGAACATGCTGAGAAAGGCCAACAGTGCCAGGAATGGAATAAGCATCCAGAAGCGTTTCGCAAACGCAACAAAGAAAACAAGTCCTGCGATCATGTACCAGGGTAATCTTTTGAGGATTTTTGGATGGCGGACCAAAACCGGAATCGCAAGCCAGAATGCACCCAGTAAAGTACCTACGCGGAGTAGCGCACCGTAAGCTGCCTGGTTTTCAGGATTGAGCTGCCAGGTGACAACTGCCGCCAGCATCAATAAAATAGCAATGATGCCAACTTGCCAGCGTTTCGATTGTAGTTCGCTTGGTTCCATAAAAGATGTCTTATCTGATTCGGTGCGTTTCGATTTGGCTAGGTCTTATATTTTGAAAGGGTTGCTCTTGTTACAGGTAGTGCTTCAACTACCGTTAATTGTCTGCTGTATTACTTCCTGTCAAAATCCTTGTCAGGAACAATTAAGAACTGACAAATGATTTCTACCACGGAGACACAGAGATCACCGAGTAAGAAATAGAAGCAGTGAGATCGTCAGGATAACTTAAGAGACATGCCGTCTCGTTTTGCGAGGAATGAAGAATCGCCTAAGTTTTTCTCTGTGATCTCTGTGATCTCTGTGATCTCTGTGATCTCTGTGTCTCCGTGGTTTATTTTACTTGTTCCTACCTCATTCCAGCTAGGCTGGAAGGGAGAAGTCTAAAATCGTATCCTAAGATTTCTAAGCCGTCTACCAATGAATGATAGTTGGAATAGTAGATTTTCTTCTTGCGGGATACCGATTGTAGCATCTGCACAGGAAATATCTCTGCCACGCCTAAAGAGTGAATGGGTATATTCTGTTATCTGAGGGTGAAATTCGTTAAAATAAGCCGGTTTTACATTTTTTTGTGTAAACCTCTCAGGCCGGTCGCTCGGGCTTTGCTTGTTGATACAGCAGTCCGTTCGGTTTTACACCTTGGTATAAATATGGTGCCGAGAGAAAAATCAGGTGAATGAAATCGATTCCAGTATTCAAAAATCTTGTTCGCAGTCCGATCAATCCGCAAGTCATCCGCGGATGATTATAACAATCTGTACGTACAACGAAATTGAGAACCTGCCTCGACTCATTACTGAAATTCATGCAGTGTATCCAGAAACAGACATTTTGGTTGTTGATGACAATTCGCCAGATGGGACCGGGCAGTTAGCAGATGAATTGGCTCAGGCCGATTCGCGGATTCATGTTTTGCATCGACTCAATGAACGAGGATTAGGGACAGCAACCATTAAGGCTTTTCGGTATGCGATTGATGCTGGTTACGAATTAGTCCTTAACCTGGATGCCGATTTCAGTCATCCTCCTCGATACATTCCAGAAATTATTAAAGCATTACAGCTGAATGGGGCTGATGTTTCGATCGGTTCGCGGTATGTTCGGGGTGGGGAAATTATTGGCTGGCCCTGGAGAAGACATGTCATGTCTCGGTGCATTAACACTTGGTCAAGATTTTGGCTTGGTTTGAAAATTAATGATTGCAGCGGGAGTTATCGATGTTATCGGTGTGAGATGTTGGCTCGGATTGATTTCAGCGTTTTTCGTTCCCATGGATACGCCATGCAAGAGGAACTTCTGTTTCGAGCTGCTCGTGTCGGTGCAAAATTTGTGGAGACGCCGATTGTTTTTGAAGATCGCGTGGTGGGGGAATCTAATCTCAACNGGAAAGAAGCAATCCGAGCAGTCTTTGATATCATGCGTTGTGGGTTGGAGAGAAGAGTTAAGTAGGCAGTAGGTGAGAATTGTTTTTGCACAGTACATTCACGAAAAACGATTATGAGTAGGGATGGTAGTTAGAGATGAGTATTGTTGATGAAAATAATTTATGTTCTGATGTCAGTGTGGAATCTATGCTATCGGTTTGGCAGCAGCAGGATGTTGATCATGTTTGGCATCCGTTTACGCCAATGACAGTGTATGCACGCGAATCGCCTCCCATGATTGTTTCAGGTAAAGGGTTTTATCTGGAAGATGCCCATGGAAAACAATACCTGGATGGCATTTCTGCGTTGTGGTGCAATGTGCATGGTTATCAGGTGCCTGAATTGGATGCTGCGATTACCGAGCAGCTCGGGAAAATTGCTCATACAACATTCTTGGGAGGGACTTCTCCTATCGCAATCGAGTTAGCTTTCGAACTGGCTCAAAGAACTCCTGGCGATTTGAATCATGTCTTTTATTCTGATGCAGGAGCGACTGCTGTTGAAGCGGCTCTGAAAATTGCAGTGCAGTATCATGCACAGAAACAGTCTGGAGCAGAAAAGAGAACAAAGTTTATCCGGATGGACGGGGCGTATCATGGCGATACGATTGGTTCGGTATCCATTGGTAAAATCGATGCTTTTCACAAGCCGTTTGAGGATTTACTTTTCGAGACGATGACCGTTCCCTCCCCGGTCGCTTATCGCGCGCCCCAGGGGTATGACGAGCAATCTTGGTTACAGTACTGTTACGATGCGGTCGAGCAAATACTTTCGCAGCGAGCAGATGAGGTCGCAGCTTTTGTGATTGAACCTCTGGTTCAGGGAGCAGCTGGGATTCTGGTTCATTCATCGGGCTATTTGAAGTTTGTACGTGAGATTACTCAGAAGTATGGTATCCCGTTGATTGCGGATGAAGTGGCAGTCGGATTCGGTAAAACAGGGACACTGTTTGCCTGTGAGCAAGAAGAAGTTGTGCCTGATATCATGTGTCTTGCCAAAGGGATTACCGGGGGATACTTACCGCTGGCTGCAACGGTGGTTAACGAAGAAATTTACTCTGCATTTTTAGGAGAGCCATCGCAAGGACGTACTTTTTATCATGGGCACACTTACACGGGCAACGCGTTGGCCAGTGCGGTCTCGTTGGCATCATTGAAATTGATCGATGATAACAAAGTACTTGAAAATGTAGCCGTTATCAGTTCTCGTTTGCAACAACGCCTGGAGGAAGTTGCAAAACATCCTCATGTGGGGGATGTTCGCCAGCAAGGTGTGATGATCGGAATTGAACTCATGGCTGATAAGTCGAATCAAACGGCATACGATTCGGCTTTGAGGATGGGAAATCAGATCGCAGTGGCTGCCCGCAAGCGAGGCGTGATTGTCCGACCGCTGGGTGATGTTATCGTATTAATGCCAGCCATCGCGATGCCTGTTCAACAAATTGACGAACTGTGTGATGCAGTCTTTGAATCGATTCAGGAAGTTTGTGTTTGAACGATTGGTTAATGTTTGGGCTGTAGATGCTTCGATTGTTAAAGTTCATCAGTTTTACGCAAAGGAAAATAAATGAAATATCTGATAGGCGAGCTCATGTCTAAGCGGATTTGTAATAATCTATCGGTTCGTAATGAATCGGCTTGGCTGATATTCTCGTTGGTGATATTCACTGTTTGTGTTCCAGTTCGAGCTGAGAAAATTACTAGCCGTGGGAGCACGCCGGTTGAGAAGACTTTGTTGGTTGTTGGTCAGCAATTCGAATCGATTGACTCTTTGGATATCAGCAATAAATCAGGAAAAATCACACCTAAGATTCAGAAGCAACTTAATGGGCTGGCGTGGCCGAAACAGAAGTTTGGAGTAAAACTTACTCAGGCAGATTCTGGGCGGGGAGATTATCTGGTGAGCTTTGCTTCTCCTGTTGCTACTAACAATGCAGGGGATAACACGGTCACGATGGAATGGTATGCTGCCAAAAATGAGCAGGGGCAAATTGTGAACGCACCAGCAATTGTTGTTGTGCACGAAGCTGGTTCCGGGATGACTGTTGGTCAAATATTTGCCAAAACGTTGAATAAACGTCGGTTTCATACCTTCCTTGTGCATCTCCCCGGATACGGCAAGCGAAAATCAAAAGACAGGCGTGATGTCTCACAAATGGTGACGCTGTTTCATCAGGGGATTTGTGATGTCCGGCGTGCCAGAGATGCCGTTGCTGTGCTGCCGAAAGTTGATGATCGCCTGATCGTTCTACAGGGAACCAGCCTGGGAGGATTTGTGTGTGCGACAGTTGCAGGATTAGACAGAGGCTATGATGCGACATTTCTGATGCTTGCCGGGGGGGATCTGTACGATATTCTTATGCACGGAAAAAAGGACGCTGCAAAAGTTCTGGAAAAAACCAGACAAGCTGGCNTTAGTGATGAGCAACTACGAATTATTATAGATCAGATCGAGCCACTTCACTTGGCTTCACGAATTAACTCCGAGCGAATCTGGCTATATTCAGGGACATATGACACGGTTGTGCCCATCCGGAATGCGAATCTCCTGGCACAAGCAGCTAACATCAGCAAGAATAATCACATTTTGATGCCTACAAATCATTACACCGGAATTATCTATCTGCCCGCAATCTTCAGGCATATTGGCGATCAAATGAAGCTGATTGCAGCTACAAAAGGAATTGCAAACGGAGGGTAGACATTCTTGTCTGCCTAGAATTAAGGCCTGCACAAACGAAACAGACGCCGAATGTCTGTGCTCCCTTGAAATTAATAAAGGTTCCTTTGAGTATGATTTCCAGGCTTGATTTTGTAAAGTGGAGAAACTTGTCTCAGTTAGGCCTTTTGGCAAATCCGATTATAATTGACGCGAAACCTTCAGTACACAGCTTCCAGTAAAGTAGATACACAAATGGTAACGACTCAAAATCCTCCTGCGGCCGATGCATCTTGTGAACTTAATGATCAGCCGGTGGTGAACATCTCTT
>JAESQE010000049.1 GCA_016765335.1 Planctomycetaceae bacterium | reverse complement strand
GCAGGGGAAATTTCGACTTCTGGTCGAGATCATCATAAAGAGGGTTACGCTTTGTGGATGGCAGGGGGCGGCATCAAAGGGGGGGATGTTCACGTAAAAACTGATGAGCTTGGATACGCTCCGGTTGAAAACCCGGTCGATGTTCACGATTTCAATGCAACAATCCTGCATCAACTGGGCATGAATCATGAACGTCTTACCTTCAAATATCAGGGCAGACAATACCGACTGACTGATATCTTTGGGCATCCAATCAAAGATGCCATTGCTTGAAAGACTTGTGCGTTTATAACGCCTGTTTCCCTCGCCAGAACCAGTAGCTGGCTAAGAGGGTTCCGGTCAACATGCAGCCGAAGGTGTAAACCGCGGGCGGGATTGCTGTTGTGGAATCATCAAAAAACTGCAATGCCAAAATCGTGCCCACTCCTGCGTTTTGCATACCAATTTCCAGTGTCAATGCTTTGCGTCTCATTGCATCCAGGTTGATCATTCCTCCCGAATACCAGCCTGCCAGATAGCCTAATGCATTCAAGGAAATCAGGGCTGCCAACAGCAACGCAGTCACGCTCTCCAGTCGGGTGGCATTGAGTCCGATTGCTACCGCGATGATCCACAGAATGGCAAGATTTGCCAGAATTGCAGCCAGGACAAGCAGAGCAGGGCGATTTCTGGCAAAAGCCATCTTCACAAAGAATCCGACAATAACCGGAGCTGCGACATTCTGGAGTAGGTTCAAAAAGACCGCACTGGGATCTGGTCCACGGGAAACACCAAGAAACAGCATTAAGCCCAATGGGACAAAAATGGGGGAAAGAAGAGTCGCCAGAGTTGTCAGGCAAATCGAATAACTGACATTCCCACGAGCAGTTAACGTCAACACATTGGACGCCATGGCTCCGGGGACGGTTCCGACCAGAATGACGCCTGCGTAAATTGCCCCTTCGAAGCCGAACAAATTAGCAATCAGAAACGCAAGCAAAGGCATTGTCAGATACTGTGTGCAAGTCCCGAATAAGACAGCTTGCCAACTTTTCAATACCTGAACAAGTTCTTCCTTGGGAAGCAGAAATCCGATGCAGAACATCGCCAGCATAATACTGGGTGTCATCGTCCAGGATTTCCAGAAGCTGAAATATTCAGCAGCTTGCGGATCGTTTTGGCCCCAGTACAAGGCCAACCCGGCACTGCTGCACAGCCAAAGAATCAGATAACGTTCTAGTGTATCTCGAACAAGTTGCATGTGATCACGTCGCGGGATTGCTATAATGAGGTTTCGATAGTTATTTCCAGCATCTTTCGTTTACGGCATCGCAATATTAATGAGTTCCCCAGAAATACACCATTCAGCAGATTCAAATGCATCATCAGGCTCTGATTCCCAGGCCGAAACATCCTCCAATGAGGGAGCATCAGCGTCTGAATCTTCGATTGATAAGTCGGGGCAGCGTGTTCAGAAGATGTTTGGCGAAATTGCTCCGCGTTATGATCTGATGAATCATGTCCTTTCGGGAGGAACAGATTATTACTGGCGATGGTACACAATTCGCAAAGCCTCTCCTCAAGGGACTGCGCCTATTCTCGATGTTTGCACCGGAACCGGGGACTTGGCATTTGCTTACTGGCTGCGTGGACAAAAGAAAATAGCAGTCACAGGCAGCGATTTCACGCCTGAAATGCTTGAACTAGCTCGCGAAAAGTTCAACAAAGAATACTCCACCAAAAACAATGATGCTGCAAATGTTGAATTTATCCAGGCAGACACTCAGCAGCTTCCTTTTGAAGATGATCATTTTCAAATTGTTTCAGTTGCATTTGGACTAAGAAATATTGCAGATACGATGCAGGGCTTGAAGGAAATGAAACGGGTCTGCCTGCCTGGTGGTCGTATTGTGATTCTCGAATTCTCGCTGCCTGGCAATCGTCTGCTGCGAGGAATCTACTCATGGTACTTTCGAAATATTTTGCCTCGAATTGGACAGTTCTTTGCCCAGAATAAACAGGGAGCTTATGAGTATCTTCCGGAAACGGTCTCTGCATTTCCATACGGTCAGGAATTGGCCAGTCTGTTAGAGCGGGCGGGGCTGGAAAAGGTGAAATTTATTCCTCTCACGTTTGGAATTGCCACTTTGTATATTGGATCCAAGCCCGAAACAAACAAGCAGCAGGAATCGTAGCGATATGTCTGCATCTGATATTGTTGTTGCGGTCACCGGAGCCAGCGGCGTGATTTATGCCCGTCGCTTAGTGAATGTTCTGCTCGAAGCCAATCGCACGGTACATCTTGTGCTGAGTCCTGCAGCCGGGCTGGTTTGCCTTGAAGAGCTAGGGGTTACAATCGATTTCGAACAGTTTGATCCTCGCGTGTTTCTAGACAAGGATCACGATACAGGCACACTCGACCGGTTGAAGTATCATCATTATCAGGATTTTAACGCAGGGATTGCCAGCGGTTCGTTTCGCACAGCGGGCATGGTAATTTGCCCTTGTTCGATGGGTACATTAGGCAGCTTAGCCAATGGCATGTCAACGAATCTGATTCATCGTGTCGCTGATGTGCACCTCAAAGAACGCCGAAAGATTGTGATTGTCCCTCGTGAGACACCGCTAAGTAGCATTCAACTGGAGAACATGAAAAGGCTCGTTGATGCCGGTGCGGTGCTTTTGCCTGCAATGCCTGGCTTTTATCTTCAGCCCCAATCGATTGATGATCTGGTCGATTTTATCATCAGCCGAATCTGCGATCACCTGGAAGTTGATGTTCAATTGACAAAACGCTGGGGAAGTGAGAACTGATACGTGAATACGTATTAAGAAGTTCTTTATTTGAAAATTATAAAATCAATTTGCACGACTGCTTATCGTTCTGGTACACTTTCTAGTGAGCACTGTTTCGGGCCAACTCTGGTAATTTCGGTGTTCGACTGAACCTGTCTCTCTGGTATTGTTTTCTATCTCATGAGTCGAATTGTACCCAGCAATAGCAATCCCTCATCCTCGCGATGGCAGCGATTGATTGATCGTTCCGCATTAGGTGCGGTCGCGGTTAGTCTGTTTTTGCATGCGATGCTGATTTTGGTGCTGGCTTTGATTATCGTTCATCCTCCAGACGTCGCTGAGGTTCTTTACCTGATCATCCAGCAGGATGTTGAAGAAGTAGAAGATACCGAGACCGAAATTGATCTCGATCTTACAGGTGATATGGTAGATGAACCCACACAAGACATGCTTCCCACGAATCTATCCAGCCTTGTGGAGCCTGATCAGGAACTTGAACAATTTTCTGTTGAGCTGACAGAACTGGATTCACTTAAGTTGCTCGAGATTCCCAATCTGGATATCAAGTCTGATTTTGGAGGACGTGATTCTGGGACTCGTGAAAAGCTTCTCGAAATGTTCGGTGGGAACATGAACAGCGAGTTGGCAGTTCGTAATGGATTAAAGTGGCTGGCAGAACGGCAACGATCTGATGGCAGTTGGAGCTTTGATCATCGACGAAAAAGTGACAAGCATGCAGATCACCAAGCCGGTACGCTGGCAAATTGTACTACCGGAGCCACTGGCTTGGCCCTGATGGCTTTTCTCGGGGCAGGAGATACGCAAGATCAAGGAGAGCACAAAGATCGAGTTGAAAAAGCCTTGGAATTCCTGGTGAATAGTGCAGTGAAGGTTCCTGAAGGGTACGATTTGCGTGGTCGTAATGGACCGGAGAAAGATAAAATTCCCGGCGGCAACTATCCGATGTATGCTCACTCGCTGGCAACGATTGCGTTATGCGAAGCTTATGCCATGACGAAAGATCGGCGGTTACGAACTGTTGCTCAAGGGGCTATCGATTTTATTTTCAAGACTCGAAATCGGGATCAGGGAGGGTGGCGTTATCGTCCCGAAGAAGTGGGAGATCTTTCCGTCACCGGCTGGATGATTATGGCGTTGCAAAGTGGCAAGACGGCTGGCTTACGAGTTAATAAGTTTGCCTTTTCAACATCGACGCAATTTCTGGATGCCACCCAAAGTGCAGAGGGAGCAAAGTATGCCTACGTTGCAGGGCAGGGGCCGAAACCTTCCACGACATCGATCGGTTTGTTGTGCAGAATGTATCTGGGCTGGGAGACTAACCACAAGGCAATTCAAAGTGGTGTCGTTTATCTGAGCAGTGTTGGTCCCAGCCCGAATAACATTTATTTCAATTACTACGCAACACAGGTCATGCATCATGTTGGCGGAGCATCCTGGTCGAAGTGGAACCTGGTGATGCGAGATTCATTGATTGCATCACAAGTGAAAAGCGGTCCGGAAAAAGGGAGCTGGAACGCAACCGATCCCCATGGCAGAACAGGAGGCCGCCTGTATCAAACCTGCCTTTCAACAATGACACTCGAAGTCTACTACAGGCATTTGCCACTTTACCAGATGCGATCTTTGGGAAAGTAACTGCGAGGTAAAGAGAATCAAGATTCCTACGCTGCTTCCTGCAATACGTCGTCTTCAACGAAGATGGGTAGCGGTGGGTCGTAGTGCATTGCCAAGGCGATTGCATCGCTGGGGCGGGCGTCTATTTCGATGATTTCTCCGCCCTTTTGAATTCGGATTACTGCGTAGTAGGTATGTTCGTGTAACGAATTGATAATGACATCTATTGGCTCGCCACCAAGCTGATTGATGATGTTCTTCACCAGATCGTGAGTTAACGGGCGAGGCGGGACATCCCCTTTGATCCGCTGATCGATACGGGTTGCTTCAAATAAGCCGACCAGGATTGGGAACATTCGTTCTCCATCAACTTCCGAAAGATACAACACTTGCTGATCGTTGATCTCGCTGATGATAATTCTAGACAGCTGCATCTCTACCAATTCCGCCATCCTCTAACTCCTACCTGATAATAGCCAATATGTCGATTCTCACTTCTCACTTGATTGTGCCTCTCTCATTATAGTGTGAATGTCTCAGAAAGTCTCTCACAGACAACTGTTACATCAATAAATCGCTTGACAAGCACCAATAAACAAGCGACAGTTGATCTATTGAATACTCCCCCCAAGCCCATGATGGGTTACGCTACGATTTCCCACAATTATTGCCCTGCCTGTAACACGAATTCGTATGAAACGAAATATGATCGACGTGCTTCAAAAGTTTTTTGTGATCTCTCTGACTGTGATGCTTTCAGTCGGTTTGTATTTGTGTGGGCCTTCACAGGTTGTTGCACAATCAGTGGAAAAAGAAGTAGGCGATGCGATTGATTTCGAGAAAGATATCCAGCCGATTCTGAGCCGATTTGGTTGTAATTCGGGGCCTTGTCACGGCAAGCAACGTGGACAGAATGGATTTCAACTTTCACTGCTGGGTTTCGATTCTGACTTCGATCACGACACAATGGTGAAAGAATNCCGTGGTCGCCGGATTATTTTCTCACTTCCGGAACAAAGTCTGATTCTCGCCAAGCCTTCCGGTGAACTGCCCCACGGCGGTGGAGTGTTGCTACCTAAATCGAGTCCTGGATACGAATTGCTGAAGAAATGGATTGTTCAGGGGGCACCACGCAGCCAGCCAGGAACCCCCAAGTTGGAAAAAANTACAGTCAATCCCCAGCAGAAAACATTTAAGCACAATGCGCAACAACAGTTGACAGTAACAGCAACATTCAGTGATGGCTCGACAGAAGATGTCACCGATTATGCAACTTATCTTTCGAATGAAAGTCCAATCGCTGCCGTTGATGAACACGGTGTTGTCAGCGCGGGCACTATTACAGGCGAAGCTGCAATCATGGCTCGCTACTCGGGACATTTTTCGATCTTCACCGCATCGATACCGTTGACCGATAAAATACCCGCAAGTTACTACGATCAACTGCCTCGCAATAATGAAGTGGATGATCAGGTCTGGGCGACACTGAAAAAACTCGGCATAAAAATATCAGAACCGGCTACTGATCATAAATTCCTGCGTCGTATTTACGTTGATGTTATCGGGCGACTTCCCAGTGCAGACGAAGCTCGGCAGTTTCTTGAAGATGTCTCTCCGCAAAAACGAGAACAATTGATTGATCGGTTGCTTGCTCATCCAGAATATGCAGAGCACTGGGCCAACAAGTGGGCCGATTTATTGCGTCCCAATCCTTACCACGTTGGTATTAAAACGACGCTCAATTATGACCGCTGGATTCGAGATTCTTTTCGGAAGAATCAACCTTACGACGAATTTGTACGCGAGCTAATTACGGCCAACGGAAGCACCTTTCGTGAGGGAAAAGTCACGATCTACCGAGATCGCCGTAAGCCAGATGAGTTAGCCACGATTGTCAGTCAGGTCTTTTTGGGGATTCGATTAGAATGCGCGAAGTGTCATCATCATCCCTTTGAAGTTTACGGGCAGGAAGACTTCTACAGCTTTGCTGCTTACTTTGCAAAGATTGGACGCAAGGGGACTGGAATCTCTGCACCGATTTCAGGTTCTGAAGAGTTTATTTATACACGGGATACCGGCGATGTTCGGCATCCGCTGACAAAGGAAATTCTGCCACCTCGCCCGTTGTTTGGAGAAGCGGTAGAAAATCCACCGGGGACTGATCCTCGAAAAGCTTTGGCGGATTGGATGACCTCTCCGAAGAATCACTTCTTTGCACAAACAATGGCGAACCGGGTTTGGTCAGATTTGATGGGGCACGGTTTGGTAGAACCAGTCGATGATTTGCGTGCTACGAACCCGCCGACAAATGCCAAATTGCTTGACACACTGGCTAATCATTTCATCAAAGAAAAATATGATATAAAAAAACTGATCAAATTCATCGCGATGTCGCAGGCTTATTCCCTCAGTTCGATCCCGAACGAAAACAACAAAATTGATACTCGTTATTTTTCCCGACATTTTCGGCAGCGGTTACGAGGTGAGGTGCTTCTCGATTCGGTCAGTCAGATTACTGCTGTTCCGGAGAAGTTTTCTGCGATGGGGCCTCATTCCCGAGCCAAGGAATTATGGACACACCGAATTCCGTCGCTGTTTCTGGATGCTTATGCTCGACCTGATCCGAATCAGGATCCTCCCTGCGAACGGATTACTGAGCCAACCGTTATTCAAACATTACACTTAATGAACTCTCAGCAACTGGCAGAGAAAATCAGCTCAGATAAAGGGCGGGTGGCAGAATTAGCAGAAAGCGATCTGGTTGCCGGTAAATTGATCGAAGAGTTATACCTTTCAGTTTACGCTCGCTACCCAAGTGAAAAAGAATTGCTATATGCCGTGAAACTCTATGAAAAGAGTGATGCGGATCGACGAAAAATAACCGAAGATATTCTATGGGCTTTGATGAATACGCCCGAATTTGTCTATAAAGACTGATACATTGATCGATACAGATCGAATTTAATTAAGTTTCCAGGAAATTCCCTGTGAGGAAAGAGAAATGTCGTTGTCTCAATACTGTGATGGTTTGTCACGCAGAAACTGTCTTCAATTTGGTATGGGCGCTGCCTTGGGGGCAGGGTTCTCCGATTTATTGAAGCTGCGGACGGAAGCCTCGACTTCAGAAAAGCATACCTCGGCACGTGCCAAAAGTTGCATTCTGATTTGGCTTGACGGTGGGCCAACTCATTACGAAACGTTTGACCCCAAGCCCGATGCTCCCAGCGAAATCCGTGGCGAGTTCTACCCGATGCAACCAAAACTCCCGGCATCCATTTTTCCGAACACCTCAAACGTCTGTCTTCCATTTCAGATAAATTGGCAATCATTCGTTCGATTCGGCACAATCAGGGAAATCATGGTGCAGGTAATCATTATATGATGACTGGTGCACCGCCACGTATTCCGGTTGGTTGTGGAGCATTTGTAAGTTTTCATCCAAGTTTAGGGGCGATGACTGCTTCGCATCGCGGGCACCAAAATGGCCTGCCTGCGTATTTTTCTATGCCGAGTATGACACGCTCGGGAGGGCCAAGTTTTCTTGGTGCACAGTACGCTCCGTTTGTCGTTCCGGATAATCCCAACAGTCCCAGTTTTCGTGTGCGAGATGTTGCTTTGCCTAAGGGGTTAGAACAGGAACGTTTTGATGCCCGTAAAGGGATTCGCTCTGCGGTGGATCAGCTTCCTCGATTCCAAGATAAAGCCAGTGGCGATCCAGTTTTAGCAATTGATCAATACTACCAACAGAGTTACGATTTAATCTCATCGCCCAAGGCTCAAAAAGCTTTTCGGATTCAAGATGAGAAAGATTCCGTTCGCGATAAATATGGTCGCAACACATTTGGGCAGCGAGCTTTGCTTTCTCGCAGGCTTGTCGAAGCAGGGGTCCCTTTTATTACGCTCAATGAAAGTGGCTGGGATCATCATTCCAATTTATTCAAAACGCTAAAAACTCGGCTTCCTACTTTTGACGCAACGATTGCTGCTTTGATTGAAGATTTGGAAGAACGAGGGTTACTCGATGAAACTTTAGTTGTCGTACTTGGCGAATTTGGGCGTACTCCTAAAATCAATAAAGGTGGCGGTCGAGATCACTGGGCCAATGCGATGTCGGTGATGATGGCAGGGGCAGGCACGCCGGGCGGAACCGTTGTCGGAGCAACCGACAGGCAAGGGTACGCTGCGGTCGAGCGAGTACTTTCTCCTGAAAACTTTGCTTCGACGATTTATCTGAAACTGGGAATCAACCCGAACAGAATCATTTACACGCCGCAAGGTCGCCCAGCTCATCTGGTCAGTGATCACACCCCGATCCAGGAACTCATGGGCTAAATCTCCCGCTAATCCTGCCTACCACCGTAGACTTTGAAGAACCCTCCAGATTATGTCTCAACCAGTACAGTCATCTCAAAGCTTAACTCTAGTTCGTTTGTCTGTTTGCTTGATGCTCAGCTTGTTTATTAGCGATACAAATCTGTTCGCTGCTGATCCTCCTGCGATTAAAACGGTTTATCCGGCTGGTATCCAGCAGGGAAAAACAGCAGAGATCAAGCTGAATGGTAAGCCTGGCGAGTTGCCCATTTCTGTTTGGAGTAGTTGTTCGCAATTTGAGAAAATGACGATCTCTGAAAAAGGAGATCAACTCAGTATCACAGCTAAGCAAGATGTCCCAGCGGGATTGCACTGGCTTCGATTCTACAATCCACAAGGCTCGACTCCTTTAATTCCATTTTTTGTTGGCACCTTGCCTGAAATCAGTGAGGAAGAGCCGAACAATGACATTACCGAAGCAGGGAAAATCGAATCACTGCCTGTGACCATCAATGGCATCCTCAGTAAGGCCGGTGAAATTGACACCTACCAAGTGAAACTCAACAAAGGCGAAACACTTGTAGCCTCGGTTGATGCTCATCACACTCTTGCCTCGCCGATGGATACGATTCTTCAAATACTTGATGAACAGCGATTTGTCCTGACTCAAAACGATGACGACCACGGCAATGATTCCCTGCTTCATTTTCGTGCTCCGCAGCAAGGGACTTATTATGTGCGTATCTTTTGCTTTCCTTCAGCACCGAACAGCACGATCCGATTTGCTGGTGGCCCAGATAACATTTACCGTTTGACTCTTTCTAAATCTGCCTTTCTCGCGTTTCAATTCGAAACATGGCAAGGCAAGCAGAAGACGTTTGTTCGCACGGGGTGGAACTTAGCC
>JAESQE010000048.1 GCA_016765335.1 Planctomycetaceae bacterium | reverse complement strand
GAAGAATTCGAAAAGATTTTGCAGGGACATCCCAAAGCAGCCAAGCAGGCGTTGGCTCGGGAAGTCATCAGCGAGTATCACAGTGCTGAGGAAGCCGAAGCGGTGATTGAGCGATGGGAGAAGGAAATTTCACAAAAGAAACTTCCAGATGATATCGAAACACGCGAACTTGTTCCCGGTGGTGGTAAATCGGAAATTACTGATTGGGAGAATCGAGATGCTGACGGAAACCCTTTGCTGCGTGGAGTCGATTTGCTGGTCTGGGCTAAGTTGTGTAAAACTTCAAGTGAAGCTCGTCGCCTGATCAAAGATGGTGGTGCCTATTATACGGAAGAGAAAATTCGTATAAAAAGTCACGATCAGGAAATCTCGGTGACTGATGGATTACTCGTTTGGGCAGGCAAAAAGAGATTTTGTCGAGTCAAACCCGTGCCTGAATAATATGTAGATTGCTGTGTTGTCGTAGGCTGGGTTGAGGCACGAAACCCAGTACCTACCAAGTGAGGATTTCATATAAGGGGGTCTCTGAGATTTGGTTCTCCCCCTTACGAAGGGGGAGTGAGAGGGGGTTTTTAATCGATCCTTTGATAATCAAACTGTCTTTAGGTCGCCCTGAAGAATACTTTTTAAACGTACTCATCAATATCAACCGCATCGCTGGATTCGAGATATTCAAACCAGCTTGCATCGTCATTAAGGATTAAGGTTATGCCCATCGGATTTGGGATTATTGGCTGTGGAATGATTTCACGATTTCATGCAAAAGCGATTGAAAATATTCGTGGTGCAAAATTGGTTGGTTGCTTTAACGACCGCTTTGCAGGTGCTCAAAAACTGGCGGAAGAAGTCGGTTGCACTGCCTACGAAACGTTGGATGAAATGTTGGCGAATCCGGAAATTGACATCATCACGATTTGCACTCCCAGCGGTGCTCATGTCGAACCAGCCGTTGCAGCTGCCAAAGCTGGTAAGCATGTGCTTGTCGAAAAGCCACTTGAAATCAGCCTCAAACGCTGTGATAAAATTATTGATGCCTGCGAAAAACATGGAGTGAAACTGGGGGCCATTTTGCCATCGCGGTTTAGCGGTGCGAATCTGGCTTTGAAGTCAGCGATTGATTCCGGTCGATTTGGTCAATTGACTCTGGGAGATACCTATGTGAAATGGTGGCGATCTCAGGAGTATTACGATGGCGGGGGATGGCGGGGCACGTGGGCGATGGATGGCGGCGGAGCCTTCATGAATCAGGCGACTCATAATGTCGATCTGATCTATAGGTTCATGGGCGAAATTGAATCTGTCAGTGCAGTTGTCGGGACGTTGGCTCACGAACGGATCGAAGTGGAAGATACCGGAGTCGCAGCAGTTCAGTTTGCAAACGGAGCGATTGGGACTATCACTGCCACCACAGCTGCCTGGCCCGGGCTTCTTAAGAAGACAGAAATCCACGGCGATGCGGGATCTGTCATCGTGGAACAAGATGACGTGCTGATGTGGGATTTCGCCAAGAAGCAGGCGAAAGATAAAAAGATCGTCGAGAAGTTTGCACGCAAATCGGGCAGCACCGGCGGAGCCAGCGACCCCAAAGCGATCTCTTTCCAAGGGCATATGGATCAGTTCAAAGATTTCATCAAAGCGATCCAGAACGGGACAGAGCCATCAATTGACGGAGCGGAAGGCCGCAAAAGCGTCGAAATTATCTTGGCAATTTATAAATCAGCCTGGACCGGAAAACGTGTGCAGTTGCCACTCAAAAGTGACCCGAAACGTCCCGCCTGAAAGCAGATTTACCACGAAGGCACAAAGACACTAAGAAAAAGGCACTAAAAAAAAGGAAGCTTAGTCGGTTCATGCTTTCTTTAAGGTAACCTCTCAAAATTTGGTTCTCCCCCTTACGAAGGGGGAGTTAGAGGGGTTTTTTAAGCGACTTCTATCACCAAACTATCTGCTGAGTCTTTGTCGTTGAACAACAGCTGTTTTCGGGTTGACCGAAATTCGCAGATGATGGACACTTGTGTGAGTCTTGGCAGGTTTTGTTTCTTGAGGTTTTACAATGACATGGAAGTCAATTCGATATCGTTTGGAATACCTGGTATTCAAGATGCTGGTTGCGCTCATCGGGGCGTTATCGTATCGTCAGTCGGTGAAACTTGCCCAGGGGATTGCGTGGTTTACGTTTTATTGTCTGCCTCGAAAATGGACGCGCTATGATGTTTGCCGAGAGAACCTGCAAATTGCTTATGGGGAAGAATTAGACGATGAGCAAGCCGACCGCATCATCTTGGGGATGTGGGTGCATCTGTTGCGATTGATTGTCGAGATGGTTCAAATACCTCGCAAATTACGCCGCGAGAATTATCGACAATGTGTGACGTTCAAAAATCGCTCCCTGGCAGTCGAAGCTTTTACCAGAGACCGTCCGGTGATTGTGCTCAGCGGGCATTTTGGCAACTGGGAAATGTCGCTGGTCAGTTTTGGAATGTTCGGCTTCCGAGCAGGAGCAGTCGCCCGAGCTTTGGACAATCCTCATCTACACGAATGGTTTCGCGATTTCCGGGAACTGACCGGTCATTACATGATTCTCAAATCGGGAGCTTCAGAGCAAATTGTGACTGAAATGGAATCAGAAGGAATGATCGCGATGCTGGGCGATCAGGATGCCGGTTCCCGCGGATTGTTTGTCGACTTTTTTGGAAAGCCAGCCAGCACCTTCAAATCGATCGGTTTGCTGGCGATTCAGTACAACGCATTGATTTGTGTCGGCTATGCCAGACGGCTCGAAGATGATTTTGTGAACGCTCGCTGGGCACAATATGAAATCGGTGTCGAGACAGTCATTGATCCGCTCGATGAAGATTTAGCAGGCGACGTCAAAGCGATCACCGCTCGCTACAGCGAAGCACTAGAAAAAGTGATCCGCCGCTCCCCCGAACAATACTTCTGGCTACACCGCCGCTGGAAAAGCGAACCCCGCAAACGCCAAAAAAAACAAAAAGCCGCTTGAAGAAGATATCGTATAGTTCAAAAATAGTTTGATTTCTTCACTAACGGACAAGGTGCGTTGAATCGATTTTATACGGTTGTTTCGTAGGTGCTTGTTGTTGCATGTCGGTTCGTGTGGATATCATTGATCGAAATGCCACTTGCTGGTATGCTTTTTCTGTATTGATTCATTATGGAAGCCGGGACTAATAGCCTTTTTGAGGCAGTCGCATTCAGTCTCAAGTGCTTCAACATGCTATCTTGAGGAGAAAAAAATGAGTATGTTTCTGGGCCTGCTTGCCTTCGTTTTCATGATTTTATTTGCCTTCGTCACGACTTTTTATTTTCAGGATAAGAATAAAGTCAAAGATGCTCATGGAGAAATATCACGTATAAAAAGAAAGGCAAAATCTGCATTAGATCGATACAAAAGTATTTCCGATTTGGAGGAATACAAAGCAGAGCTATCTAGCAGCATTGAAGAGCGGAAGGAAAATGTCAACGAGCTTTGCAATATCGAAGCAGGCTGGAAAGAAAAAATTGCATCTCAAGAATCGATATTAGCAAAATTGGTTAGCGACTCGGAGTCTGTTGAAGAAACTCTCGACATGCAATCATTTGGCCTCTACAGAACTAAATATGGATTTGAAACATCGGAACGATATGCTCATCAACTAGACGGGATACGAAGCGACCAGAAACAGATGGTCAAGTTAGACGAAGCAACACATTGCCCGGCTGACTGGACAGTTGAGGGGAGTGCAGCAAAAGGAAAAAAGATGATTAAAGAGCAAGCAAAATTAATGCTTCGCGCTTTTAATGGCGAATGTGACTCTGCTGTTAGTAAAGCTAAATATAACAATATGAACAATCTCGAAAATCGTATTAATCGTTCATTCGATACGATTAATAAACTTGGCGAGTCAAAAAAACTTTGGATTACTCGTGAGTACTTAAAGCAGAAACTTCAAGAACTCTATCTCGTGCATGAACACCGCGTAAAAGTTGAAGAGGAAAAGCAAGAACAGCAACGGATAAAAGAACAAATGCGAGAAGAGGAGAAAGCATTAAGAGAAATTGAAAAAGCAAAGAAGAATGCTGAAAAGGACGAAGAAATCAAAGCCAATGCTCTCGAAAAAGCGAGGCAAGAATTAGCTGAAACTCATGGTAAGCAAAATGATAGGCTTCAGTTATTAGTTGATAAACTTGAATTGGAATTGAAAGAAGCAACTGAACGAAAAGCAAGAGCAATTTCACGTGCCCAACAGACTCGCTCGGGGCATGTTTATGTCCTCTCAAATATTGGTTCGTTTGGTGAAAATGTTTATAAAATTGGAATGACTCGGCGACTGGAGCCATTAGATCGTGTTAAAGAATTGGGGGATGCCTCGGTTCCGTTCAGATTCGACGTACACGCCATGATATACAGTGAAGATGCACCTGCTCTTGAAAATACGCTTCATAAATATTTCAATGACCGCCGAGTTAACATGGCCAACTTGAGGAAAGAGTATTTCAGCGTTAATTTAGATGAGATCCAAATAGCTGTTGAGAAAAACTTTGGTGTAATTACATTTGTAGCAGTACCTGAAGCTGAAGAATATCGACAGACCCTTGCAATGCAAAACGAGAATGGCCAAGTGGAGGAAAACCTGGCACTTACGTGAATACCCGCTCAGATTACAAGGTGACTGCTTGCTACGTTGAATTTTAAAAAATGGAATAATCTTCTGCTCATGTTGCTGGGATACGCTTTCGCTTTTACCAGTCAGCCTACCTAGATTGTGGGCTTCAATCAGGGGCGTATGACTGGAATTGGAGATTACTTTTTGGGGGAGTTGTTTTTTGCTGAATATTTTCTTTGCTGGCCGGTTTAGTAGTTTATGAAGGAACGAACAGCAATTCGGCTTTGTTTGAAGCATCGCGACCCGGCGGGATTTGAGTTTCTCGTTGAGCAGTATAAGCGAGAGGCGTTTTACCACGCTCAGGCGCTTCTGGGGAACGAAGCCGATGCGGCAGATGCTTGTCAGGAGCGTTTGCGAAAGCCTTTGGCGCGATGCCTCGACTGGAAATGCTGGGTTGTTTTGCTCCTGCGAATTGTGTTGGGATTTGCAGGAGTTGTATCAGTTGAAATTAATGATCAGGTTGTTGCTACAGCTTGGCTTTGGCATCTGCCAGGCCTAGTTTGCTGGATTTGATGTAGCCTTCGATATTTGTTGTTTCAATGGATTTTTCGTAATGTTCAACGGCTAGTTTGGCTTGATCTGTTGCCAGGAATACATCGGCTAGCGCTTTGTGCCAAAAATGAGTGAGCAGTTCACTTCGTTTTTCGGGGGCAGACTCGTGAGATTTCTTTGCAGCGACCAACGCTTTTTGTTTATCGCCTTGCCGTAGCCAGGCGCTGGCAGCTTCTTTCCAGTGCCAGGCAGCCAGGGCTTCATCCAGAGGTGCGATTTTCTCATACAGTTCAGCACCTTTCTGGTACTGTTTTGCTCGAACATGTTGTTGAGCTAGGCTAGCTGTTAGTCGGACGCTGACTGGTTCGCCCTTCTTACCATCTAGCTTGGCAAGTCTGTTAGTGTAGGTGATCGCTTTTTGGGGATCGGGTATTGCTCGCGAATAAATTTCAGCCAGGATGTATAAGGATGTACGATCTTTCTTGTTCTTTTTGAGTCGCTTTTCTTGGCGGGAAACTAACTCATTAATTTTGCCCCGTTGAAAGGTGAATCCAATCAAACCCCGACGAGTGATGGATTGCTTGGCGGCTTGGTCGCTGTGCTCGATAACAAATTCGCTGGCTTGGAATAATTTCTTGAGATCGGGTAGTGTGCGGTAGGCAGGGATTAACGCATCGTAAACTTTGGTTCGGAATGTATCATTCGGGGCGAGTTTTAATGCAGCTTCGAGTGGTTCTTGAGTCGCTGCGTAATTTCTGGAGTTGTAATACGCAACGCCAACTCTCCAGGCTTCGTCAGCATTTTGGTATTTCGTTTGAGCAATCGCAAACGGCTGTGCCCCTAGCGAAAAAAGCAATAAGGCAGCGACATAAAGCATGGGTCGAGTCATCACGTTTCCTCCAATTGATTGTAAGAGAAAGCAAGTTAAGAGAATTCTTAACGAGGTAAATAGTAATCTGAATTTTCAGTAAACACAATTCCCTTGTCAAGCATTAGCCCTTTTTACTAGAGTTATTTGTACTTTTTTATAGGTGTCTAAGGTTACGGATTTTAAAGAAGTGTCATCTGTCTCAATGGGCAGGTGTCCCACCTATTTTGACTAGGCGTGTATCACACAAGCTTAATCGTGTCCGTTGCGGGAGCCGAGTTTGTGCCAGACTGTTTGGTCGATATTTTCAGAAACTGAGCGGACCGATCCATCTCCCAGGGCAGCATTGACGATTTCGGCATGTTGACTGCGGGCGGAGATGGCGGAGTTCCCGGCGCTGGGTAGTGCGGATCCATCACGAGCGCAATCCGGTATGCGTGAGTTTGGCGGCAAGATGTGGTCGTAAGCGGTATGAGCTTTTGATGGGAACAGCCATGTATGCCCAGCAAACGATGCATGTTTTGTGGCAATTCCTGCAATTCCCTGGCATGTGGATTGGAGATCGCTTGCGCTGCAAGATACCCAGCCCTGAGTCACCTGGCTGTAATCACGCCAAGGGCTAAACTGGGTGCTGTCTCCGTCGCCTATCACTCGCTCGCTGTAGAAGACGGTGTTGGAGAGACCATCCGTGAATTTTCCCGTAGTGAGAGTTTCCATCGTTGCGAAAGCTCCGTTGCCATTGTTCGGGTCGAAGCAGGAATTCGAGGGCGGAGCCGGTGGGCGGGTATACCAGTCGGCCCCGGTTCCTAAATTGATACGATAATTGCCGCTACCTGGCAAGTTGTGATCTGACGGGCATTGGTAAACCGGGATCGTGAGTTTCGCAAACTCAGCGTTCATTCCACTGAGTAGTTGACCGGAGCCATAAGCGTCGAAACTTCCTATCCATCGATTGCGATCAATTTGATCAAAAACATTTGATTGTTCCAAGTAAGGCAGAATCTCTACCAAGGGGCAAACGTTCCAGTGGATACGTCCGTGATAGTCGATTCCTCTGGCGGTACTGTAACCGGGGAAGTGTCTGTGAGTGGCTTCAAAAGCTTGTGTTGCAGTTATAATTTGCTTAAGCCGATTGACACACTCAATTCGGCGGGCGCTTGCACGGGCAGATTGCACAGCCGGTAGCAGAAGGGCCATCAAGAAACTTGCGATGCCGATGCAGACCAGTAGCTCGACAATCGTCAGGCCACCGCGATTGCGAGTCTGGTTAGTTTGCCGGAATGTTTTCTTCATTCGGTACGTCACCCTTAACAGGCTGCAATATGAAATGGGGAACTTTATGGAACCTCTTATTAATTGAATGCCAGAGGTGCTCGAATTCAGCTTGGTTATAAAAAACCAGTTCAAAAACCCCCTCTCACTCCCCCTTCGTAAGGGGGAGAACCAAATAACAGAGGTTCCCGTTACGGGATTTCCAGCGAAACNTGAACAATGCCATTGTGGCCTTCATATTCAGCTTTGATTGCTGTGAGTGGTTTTGTGATATCCACGGTTGCTTCAATCTTTTGTTCCGATTCAAACTGAGTCGCAGTGAGTTTGCCGCTTCCTTCAGGGATACAGCG
This sequence comes from Planctomycetaceae bacterium, assembly GCA_016765335.1. Taxonomy (GTDB): domain Bacteria; phylum Planctomycetota; class Planctomycetia; order Planctomycetales; family Planctomycetaceae; genus Rubinisphaera. The sequence goes on along the minus strand of JAESQE010000048.1, from coordinate 2,201 downwards.
NAGAGNAACTTTACCTTTTGCNCCGCCNCGCCGTATGCCGCGAATCTTTTGCGTGTTCGAGTCGTAAAACAACGCGATGGGTGGTTTCGTTGTCACTCTCCATGGGATCGGGTGTTTCGTACCATCATGAAGTTGAAGCATCACCGTTCCTTGTAACGTATCACGACTTTGAAGATCCGTCCAGGCTTGCTGCTGTAACTGAAACTTCATTTGGTAGGTTCTCTCCAGTTCCATTGCTCCAGGAGGGCCATCCTCGGTCATTTCCTTGGTTACACTCAGCCATTGGTTGCCCGATGTGATGTCGTAACCACTGACGTGCGGTTCTTGTTCGGCAAGTTCTATGGCATGAGCACTGGCACTCCATGTTCCATCCGATAAGCCCTGGATGAGTTGGATGTCGATGATGTCCGGCAGGTTTGTGAAGTAAGGTGGCGATTGGGAGGTCTCCAGTACAATTTCTGTGCGGGCAAGTTCGACTCCAGAGGGAGAGTAAAACGGCACCGGGATAACGGTACTTGTTGCAGCAGGATAACGTAAGCTTAAGGAAACCGTTGTCGTGCCGTGTGCCGGGATGACCGGATCGGGGCCTTTGGTTAACTGGCAGCTACAATTCATTTTCAGGGGAGCTAACTCGATTGGCTTGTCTGTTGTATTGGTAAGCTCCAGTTCAACCTTGACTGGCAATTGCGGAGTTCCGCGGAGCACACCCTCAGCAGGTGTAACTCGGCGTATAACCAGCGGAGGCAAAGAAGCTTGATTCGTACGCGACCACTGCAACCACACAGTCGTTGCGAGCATGACAATCATCGCGACAGTAAGCACTCGTTTCAACATCATGACCCTCTTGAATAAAGTTTTGAAGCCAACTCAAACTCTCCAGCGGGATCGCATGAGCTACCGGTTCAACTGGTACGTCGCATCCAGACGGCACCTGCAACGCTGGCAACGCCAATTAGAATCAGCCACATCGACCAGTTTGTAGATTGATCAGCGGTGGCTGCCAACGGGTTTTCATTTGCTTGCGAGCTGTCCTGATCTTGGGGATCAGGAGCTAATGGCAAGTTGGCGGGGCGTTTACCGCCATGCCAATATTTCCTGCCAGTGATCGTGTTGAAGACCCTGGTATCATCAGCCAGCGGAGGCACAAACAAAGAGTCTGGGAACTCGGGGTTCAACTCAACTTCCTTGATCTCCCAATTTTGGAGGCAGCTATAACCAGCAGAAGTCGTTAATCTGCTACCTGTTTTGGGAAACCAGAAACCGGGTTCAACTTCCTGGAACTCATCGACATGGTAGAGAAAGAATCCTTCTTGTTCGATGGATTGCGGCAAATATCCGTGCTCGGGATCGAGCCGCACGATGAACCTTTCCATGCCGATGGATGATCCATCAATCTCCAGTAATCCCTGCTTCGTGACTGTCGCATTCGTGACATTCTTAATCCGCTCTCCCAGCCATGTCCGGGTTGTATCATCCCACAATCCGTGAAACGGTTGCTGAATCAGCTTAAGCGATGTGAAACGAATATTATTCTCACGAATTGCGGCAGATATCGGAGTCTCTCGTTTCTTGTCCGTTGCTGAATACCCGAGCGGGTAGTAATGCTTGTAATCTGCCATACGTAATGAACGCGTTGCGATTCCCGAGCTATTCCAGCTGGTGCTCTGGTCACGAAAACGTCCGGTGTCTTCCCAAGCCCAATCATAGTCTCCCCCAGCAAACTCATAGCCTGCTTCTTTGACAAGCGTGTTTGTCTCTGGTTTTGAGTTGACTTGCGCGCGGACACGCATCGAGACGATTTTCTGTTCCCATTCCGCAAGTCGCTGTTTTGCTTCCGCTAAATCGGTTGCGTTAGCATCGAGTCCTGCAGGGAGTAGGGCCAACATTATCACTAATAAACTTTGGTGCCACATAGTTTAGTCTCTGCTATTTTCTAGGCAATTGTGCACTTGGTTGCATGCCGTTCCATCTTGACGTGCCCCGTTATCGCAGCTGCTGCAACCGTATACAGTTGCGTACTGAATCTTGTCGCCACATGCTTCCACGCCGATTAGGCATAGCTTGGTAGTGCCATTTGAGCACCATCCGGTCGGGGCTTCGTCAAAGGCTTTAGTGCAGCCGAATACAGTCGTGCCGGTTTCGCACCGACAGGGGTGATACTGGCATGCAGCTTGTGCGGTTTGCCAGCAGTAGTAGTTCCA
>JAESQE010000047.1 GCA_016765335.1 Planctomycetaceae bacterium | reverse complement strand
CGTTTGAGCAGGCCTTCATTCAAGGCAGACAAGAATGTCTACCCTCTGCTCGATATGTCTTTCGAATTAATAGAGGTACCCTTATTTAGGACAATGAAACGAAAAAAGTTTTGCCATACAGCTTGCATGATAACTGCCAGCCGCCCAAATTCCTAACCTGCTGCCAGGATATTGAGTAATCGATGACGTAAAATTGATCCCGGTTACTCAATCTCCAATTCTGCCATGTAAATCGCAGTGATCGTTTTGCCTGACTCATCTTTTTCGTGACTGGAATAGTAAGAGACCAATGCTCGCTTCGGACTCAATTCGAGGAAGCCGGGATAGGAATTGTCGCCGCCACTGGGAAGTTCTGCAAACTCGTGCAAGCGGTTATCCACTAGCCAGCAAAGTGAAGTCACTGCTTTTCCGGTGAGCGTTTTTCGTCCGCCCACCATGTAATGATCGCCCCATTTGACGACCAGCGGACCACCAATGTATCGATCAAGATCGACCCGCTCCCAGTTTTTATAAGGAGCTGTTGATCGACAAATCTGAGCATTTCGTCCGCTGCCACTTCGAGCAATCGCCAAAGCCGAACCATCTTTTTCGAACAGAAACGCAGTCTCATCGCCATATTGTTCCTGGAATAGTCCCGCTTTACGGAAGATCAAACCATCATCACTTTCCAAAATTGCAGATTCCACTAACGAATCACGTTCGCCACGAGAAGTAACTTGGGCGAACTCTTTTTTCCTGCGACCGCACAAATAGGCCTTGCCTCCATAAGTGGCTGCACGCCAAACATAATGCCCGTAAGTTCCTTCGAGCATCGTCGGACCACTCCAGTCGGTTCCGTTGTCACTCCACACGGCATAACCGAGAAGTTCATTCATATCACGAGTCTTGGGCGAAGTTTCACCACAGTACCAGGTGCCGGTGTAAACAAACAGTTTCTCTTTGAAAACCAAAAAGTGAGGATCTCGCACATCTCGTAACTTGACACTGAATCGATGGACCTGTTTCCATGTCTTTGCGTCTTCACTCGACATAATAATGATGGTCGATGTCGGATGAAGCATGTGTCCGTCCGGGCAACTACGAAATGTCAGATAATATTTTCCTTGGAATTTGCACATATCAGTGAAGGCATTGTGTTCCCCATTATGGAACAGTTTGCGCACAGACTTAACACGAACTGCTGGCTTGCCGGCATCCTCAGCAATTGCAATTCGTGATGGCAAAAACAGGGCTGCAATCATCATGCATGCCAGAAACAGAATTCCAGGTCGTCGAGACATTAAATCACATCTTTCTTATTCAGCAATAATAGTTGTAAGACAAGTGTTATGCTTAGAACTCTAGAGTAACTTCCTGGGACATCAAATTGAAGTTGTCTGCAAGAGAAAGGAATCTATTCATACACGCGAATTTCACAAATTCTAGCATGACCACAACCATTAGTCGCAGTCACACAAACTCGCAGCGATTGAATCGGAGAGTCGCATTTGATGTCGTGCAATCTCTTGCGTTGATAATTGTCGCAAACCTCAAGCAGCAAACTCCAAGTTCGACCATCAAAAGATTCAATGGTATAGTCACGCACCGTTTCTGGTTGCGGCATTCCCCACTTCATCGATGCACTGTAGCCATCGTGCTGAGAAAGCGTGAGATGCCGATGCATTCCGGTATCAAAAACAAGTTCCACAGCGGTTGGTTGAATCGGGTTTTCCCAATCGAGCTGAATCGTTGCAGGCAAGCCATCTTGCGGATCAGACATCCAGCGATGTGTGCCTGCATTTTCTCTGCCTGAAGCTGTCCCTCGTTTCCCGTGGACACTTCTGGTTTGACCGGAAATCACCTGACTGGCTTCAAATTGAGGCTGCTCACTGGTTGCCGAGATTCTAGCATCGCGTGCCAAATCATTGTTGTCCCGATTAAGATGTCCGATTAAAAATGCATCGTCGCGTAGTAACTGTTGCTGAATCTTTTCGATGACATTCAAATCAGAAGACAAGCCAGCAGGTTCAACATCCTCCTGGATGGCAATTGCAGCAGCCGTTCCGACTCCCTGCCCAATCACAGCACAGGTTGCCATCACACGGGTTGATGAAAACGCAACATGTGTCGCTGAAATGTTTCGTCCTGCAAACATTAAATTGGGGATATCACGCGCAACACAGGCACGAATTGGAATATCGTAAAGATGAGGCACCGGATGTTGCTCGCACGGTTGCAACAACGGCGCATCAATCCCTTCAGGCGGATGCAAGTCCAAAGACCAGCCGCCGTAGGCAATCGCATCGTCAAATTGTCGAGAGCTGAGCAGATCCTGTTCGGTGAGAATGTGTTGGCCTGTAAAACGTCTGCTTTCCCGTTTTCCCGGCAGAGAACCGAACCATTCAATCGCCCAACAAGAAGCTTCAAACGGATCTTCGCCAGCCGGTGTTCCCGGAGGCCCATTTTTGATGTGATCCCAAATTCCCATCACGATGCTATACAACTCATCTCGAATGAGTTCGTTCTGTTTGATCGTATCAAGATGCCCGCCCCATTCCGCCCACCAGTAACCGTATTCGTGTGTCGGCTTTTCATCTCCCGGAGTTGCATACAAACGCAGTTTCAAATCTTTACGAGTAAACTTTCTGGCGGCCTCTGGTGCAACAAAAGGCATGGGGCAATCATGCTTGCGAGCCTGCATTAAAATCGTGGAACCGAGTCGTTTCTCATCAGCAGTTTCAACCGCCAGTGATTCCCCAAAATCGCTCCGGCTTTCCCGACCCTGCATAAAACAAGCCTGAGCTTCAGCTGCTGATCGCCCATCTCCGGTGCAATCGATGAAAATCTTGGCAGCAATAGAAAAACGATCTTCGGTACTTTGACGCTCTGCAACGGCTCGTTGAATTCTTCCTTGTTGCATTTCAACACTCGTGATCACACTGTTCAACATCAAGTGCAGATTCGGTTCTGCTCGACATTTTTCAAAGAGAATCAAATCGAACATCGAAGAGGACCGTTGAGGATTTCGGACAGCATTTTCCAGGCGAATCTCTTCAATGATTCCGCCTTCGCGAGCTTCGGTTTGCAATTCTTCGCCGCGTTCAGAACCACCCGTTCCATTGGCACCAACAATATGCATGCGGACTTCACTCGATGCATTCCCGCCGAGGACTGAGCGATCCTGACACAGAATCACATCAGCACCACAACGCGCAGCTGCAATCGCACAGCAAACCCCCGCCATTCCCCCACCCGCAACAAGAATGTCGCTCGATAACGAATGATGTTCAATTAATGTCATACGTTTCTTCTATGTAGAGGCGAGCCGGGTCAGTCAGGGCTTGAAATTATAACCCAAAACTCGATGAACACCATTTTCTGGCGTCTTCGATGCAAACGTCTTGCTGTTTTCCAGCCAAAGTGCAAGTAGCCTATTTAATACTGCCTATTTCTTAGGTGTTTGGTCGTCTTCTGGCTCTGGGTTTTCTTCGTGCCCAGGCGGAGTTTGAGTTCTTCGATCGGTTCGTCGTTGAGGTGTCGCTGGATGATGGCTTCGGTTTGTTCGCACAGTTTTTTGACATCTCGGGCAGCTGTGCGGTTCCCTTTTTGGATGAGCTGTGCGGTTGCAGGAATGCGAACCAACGCGACTTCATTGTGGAAATAATCTTGAGAGGGAAGATCTTCAATCTCTTGGAACAGCGGCTTGGGATCGATTTCACGAGGGTTGTTGGCCAGTTGTTTCAGGGCAGCGATGAGTGTTGCCCGCTTGGCAGTGACGCGTAGTAGTTCGGTCTTGATTTGTTCTAATCGCAGATGAGCTTCAATGCGAGCAAAATCGTTCGGGACTGTCAGCTCTAATTCAGCAGTACTTCCAGGCAGCCAAGGCACACTCGCAACAACGGCATCGCTACTCATGACCTCAATTTTAACCAGGCCCGGCCCTAATTTCTGTTCGATCTGTTTTTGAGAAAGCAGTAGCGTCCCTTCGCGAGATGTTGTCAGGACAATACTGGGCACAGGCTGTTTTTTCTCGGGTTGTTCTTTGCTGTCTGGTTTTGCATCAGTTTTATTCTCTTTGACGGGACTGGCAGGTCGTGACCAAGAAGAAAGATACACCTGCGTTAATCGATAAGGCTGATTCGGTTTATCTCGAATCATGACGCGTGCATCGGTCGTGGGGTACAGCGAGTTGATTCGATAAGCCATCACTTCAACTCGTCTGCGAGAGCGAGGAATCGGGCTTCTAAAAGCAGAGATGATTTTGCAGGAAATTTGTGCGCGATTTCGATCCGTGACCTCTAAATAAGTCCAAGGTAGAAGTTGTCTGGCTTGCAGTTTGCGATTCCGATTGAAGTAAAGCATCACAACCCCGAGCACATCTCCCGAATGGAGCCGACGGGCGGAATCGTCAGGAGTCAGGAATTCTCCACCAATAAAATCACCTTCAATCGTTCTCAACTCGACGGCACCGATTTGAATGACTGGTCGAAATTGCAAAGCGACCGTATCAGCTAAATACCGAACAATAGCCTGAGGGTTACTCAGTTTTTGTGGCGGAGATTCGCTCCATTGATCCGTAAGCGCCAGCCAGGATCGTGAGCGTATTTCCCATTGGCGACCATCGTAAGTTAGGTACAGTTCAACTTGCGTGCTATTGAATCCGGAAAGTGAGTTCGGAGCAATCGAAATCTGCATCGGCTTCACTGGCATTTCATATTCTTTGTGAGCCACGTCGATCTTCAGGATAATGGTTTGACCAAAAGCGTTACGCAGACGTTGCGATAGCTGGGCGGACCACTGCTTGGTCAGCGTCGCATCGGCATCATGAGGATCAACATTGATGGTCACAAAAACCGAAGCCGGACTTTGTGATAAAGGGATTGGCTCGGCTTTGACTGCGTTTTTCTCGGTCACAACCGAAGTTGTCTTAGCGTTCCCGGTTGCTGGTTCTGTTTCTTGGGCAGCGCACGGGTTCGAGATAAATTGACAGCAGGTGATCAGAAGAATCATTCCTACTTGAATATTGAGTCTGAATATGAAAGTATTCATCAGCCGGAATCTCCGGAAGTTGTGAAGAGGGGATAGATCAGAAAATGAACCAGACCTGAATTAAGTGTTCAGTTTACGTTCCTGGACGACGAATGCAAACCCAGTTGCCACTTGGGAATGTGTAAGATGTCAGAAAGATCGCAAAGGCTCAAGGAATACAACAGCTGACTAATACCAAACTCAATTTATACTTACGAGAAGCTATCATTCGTGGCCTTGTACTGACAAGGACTTAGGAAACATACAATGCGCAAACAAATACGCGAATGCGTATAAGGAATAGAATATGAAATTAGGATTGATTAACTCTGCGTGGTCTCAAGCGGGCCAGGAAACTGCCTGGGGAATTCAGAAGACAAAAGAAATTGGCTTCGATTGCATCGACATTTTCACCGACCCGCTTGATACCGACATTCGTCAACGCAGGCAAATTAAACTGGAATGTGATCGTGTCGGTTTGCCCATTATTTCGGTCTGCTGTGTGGCTGTCGGTTTGATTGATTTCAATCCCAGCGTGCAACGTTTTCATGTGGATCGTGTCAAAGCTTATCTGGATATGTGTTACGAGTACGAAGCCGAGAATTTGCTTCTTGTATTGGGAGAATACATTTGGAATCGAGAAGTGATACCGCCTGAAGAACAATGGCGACTTGGTGTGGAATCGTGCAAAGAACTGGCAGACTATGCTGCAAATCTCGATCTGAAAATTGCGATGGAGCTGGAGCCGTTCCCTCTTTCGCTGCTTAATAGTGTCGATGCAATGGTCAAGTTTATTGATGATGTGAACCACCCTGCTCTTCAGGCGAATATCGATATTTCCCATTTGTTACTGGCTGGCGTGGAGCCGCATGAGCTACAAAAGTTACGAGGCAAAGCGATCCATGTTCATATTTCAGACTGCGATGGAAAAGTCCATGGCGACTTGCCTCCGGGCAGGGGAGTTGTCGATTTCGCCAGTTATTTGAAGGAGTTGAAAACATTGGATCTCCAAGGAGCAATTTCCATTGAACTGGAATATTCTCCAGACCCGAACGCGATCGAACAATGGGTCCGTGAAGCCTACGAATCGACGAGCCTGTTGATGTCCCAGCACGGATTACGCGAAACTCCTGCANNATNCAAGGGAACCTCTANTAATTCAAAAAGACATTGCGAGNGGAGGGTAGACATTCCTGNCTGCCTTNAATNNAGGCANACTCAAACGAAACAGACACCGAATATCTGTGCCCCATTTGAATTAATAGAGGTTCCATCAAAAGGGACAAAGACAAGAAGCCCGGCTTTTATAAAAAAGCCGGGCTTCTAAATCAATATCAATATCACTTGTTGCGATCAAACAGTCTTAGTAGAGATCGCCTTCTCCACCTTTACCATCTGCNGGAGCATCAGCAATCAACGCATCACTGGTCAACAGTAATGTCGCAACACTAGATGCGTTCTGCAAAGCAGTACGGGTCACTTTAACAGGATCGATCACACCAGATTTGATCAGATCTTCGTATTTTTCGGTGGCAGCATTGTAGCCCATGTTACCATCGAGTTCGACAACTTTTTGGCAAATGACGCTGCCATCTAAGCCAGCATTGTCTGCAATCTGAGTCAGCGGAGCACGACAAGCTCGCACGATAATATCGAAGCCAACTTTTTCGTCGTGATTCATTTTTTTCGGGCTGACAGAAGCAGCACTTCTCAGAAGTGCAACTCCACCACCTGGCAGAATTCCTTCTTCGACAGCTGCTCGTGTTGCGTGCAATGCATCTTCAACACGTGCTTTGCGTTCTTTCATTTCGCTTTCAGTGGCTGCTCCAACATTAACCTGAGCAACACCACCAGAAAGTTTCGCAACTCGCTCTTCCAGTTTTTCACGATCGTAATCGCTGGAAGAATTTTCCAATTCACGACGAATCTGATCGATTCGAGCTTTAACATCAGATGTTTTTCCAGCTCCTTCGATGATCGTTGTGTTATCTTTGCCGATTACAATTTTCTTAGCACGACCCAAATCGGAAAGCTGAATATTTTCCAGCTTGACACCCAAGTCTTCAAAAATTGCCTGACCACCAACCATGATCGCAATATCTTGTAGCATTGCTTTACGACGGTCGCCGTATCCAGGAGCTTTGACAGCTGCAATGTTAAAGGTTCCACGCAGCTTGTTGATAACCAGAGTTGCCAAGGCTTCGCCTTCGACGTCTTCTGAGATGATCAGCAATGGTTTGCCTGAACCGACAACTTTTTCCAGCACAGGAACCAAATCCTTAATATTGGAAATTTTCTTTTCGTGGATCAAAACATAGGCGTCTTCGAAGACACATTCCATTGTCTGTGGATCGCTGACGAAATACGGTGAGAGGTACCCACGGTCGAACTGCATACCTTCAACAACTTCGAAAGTTGTTTCCAGGCTCTGCCCTTCTTNGACTGTGATGACGCCATCTTTTCCANCCTGATCCATTGCATCAGCCAGAATGCTTCCGATTTCTTTATCGCCATTGGAAGCAACTGTTCCGACTTGTGCAATCGCTTTTTTCGTTTTGCATTCAACTGCCATTTCATGCAATTGTGCTGTGATATCGCTGACGGCTCTCTCCATGCCGTTCTTCATATCCAGCGGGCTAACGCCAGCAACAACAGACTTTAAGCCTTCATTGAAGATTGCTTCAGCCATAATGGTCGCAGTTGTTGTTCCGTCACCAGCAACATCAGATGTTTTGCTAGCCACTTCACGAACCATTCGAGCACCAATGTCTTCGAATTTATCGCTCAGCTCAATTTCCTTAGCAACAGTAACACCATCTTTTGTGACTGTTGGAGAACCAAAACTTTTCTCAATAATTACGTTGCGTCCTCGTGGGCCCAGTGTCACTTTGACTGCACGAGCAAGTTTACTCACGCCACGTCGCATCGCTTCTTGAGCTTCCTGTTCGAAAGCAATTATTTTCGCCATCTGTCTTATCTCCTCAACGAGTTATTCTACGTTATATTAGTTTGCTGGTAATATTCTGCCAAGAACCACTACAATCAGTCACATTCTAGAGCCACAGACCAACTTTTTCTTCGAGATCATCCTCGAAGTCAATCGATCTCACTTCATGGCGTTAGAAAGTTGCTAAAATGTCACTTTCTCGCAGCAACAGAAAATCGTCATCACCAAGTTTGATCTCTTCACCACCGTAAGCGCCAAACAGCACCCGATCACCTTCTTTGACTGTCAAAGGAACTTTCGTCCCATCGCTTTTGACATGACCATCGCCCACTGCAATGACTTCGCCTCGCTGCGGTTTATCCTGAGCAGAATCAGGCAACACAATACCACCACTTGTTGTTGTTTCCGCTTCCTGACGCTTCACGACAACCTTATCCCCAAGGGGAACAATTTTCTCTGCCGTACTTGCTGCCATCGAATTACTCCTGAACTAACAATTTGAATCAATTACTATAAAAAACTCACCAAAACACCTGATTAGATGATGTCGGCTCTTCCGGAGAGCCATTTTGGCAAACTTTCAACGAATAAACCGCCTCAAATCACTTCTGTGTACTCAAGACGGACAATCTTCAGTCTTAACTCATGGCAACTGTTATGCCAAACAGAAAAAAGTTACAAAACACTTATTATATAGGGTATCACTATCCAGTAGAAACCGATCAACCTGCCGCTTCAACAGGTTTACGACGAGATTAAAAACCACACTCCTGCCAGTTTGGCAGAGTCAGGTCAGAAGCATTCACGACAACGGATTCAGCCCAACCATCTGTCTCTGCTGATTCAGCAAGCTTAAAGATCGAGGTTCCCGTTTAAGAAATTTGATCAATTGCGAGGACGATAACTGCAAGATTTCAGCTGCTTGCCTATGATCCCAGTCCACAACGGACAAACAATCCATGACATCTGCCAGCATCGCAGGATAATCTAAATGGACAGAATTGATAGAAATCTTCCCGCCTCGCCTACGTTTTTTCCACATTTCTGATTTTTCAAGTTGTTTGGACAACTGATCCAAATCGCGTTCTGTCCGGTGATGAATTGCTAATTCGAGCCGCAAACGAAACAATGCCTGCTTCAAATTGTCTGCCTGCGAGCGTCTTTCGCTCGCCTGAGCAGTCAATCCTGTCGTTTTGTGTAGAAGCCGAATCGCAGTTTCCACCTTGTTTCGGTGCTGACCACCAGGACCGCTACGCCGTTGTCGGATTGTCTCGCACTGTGCAAGAAGCTCGTCATCAGCATGAAAACAGGGGTGTAACACTCATTTTCTCCTTGTTAATGAACAAAAGGGTGGCTGGGGCGCAAAGGAAATTTTGAGGAAATGATAGCCAGCCCATGCAAAACTGACTGGACCTCACAGGGTATTGTTCTGGCCCCAGAAGTATCCAACATCTGGGGCCAGAACCA